>NZ_JBSYOQ010000067.1:0-64535 GCF_058244645.1 Candidatus Thiodiazotropha sp. AKAK3 | reverse complement strand
GCATATCTTTTCTCGGGTAACCAGCAAAAGGAAGAAGGCCACTGGGAGTCTTGATTTCTTTATCACTATCAGAATTTTCTTTGAATAGATGGGTGCGCTCTTTAATGGAGGTGTATTCAGACTCCTCAGGCGTCTCAGCCAGCCCTGCACGAAGCGGGTTGAGATCCACATAGGCCATGCAAGCTGCGAGGGCCTTCTCATCTAACAGCGCCTGTCATTTGTAGAGCGACCTGTACAACCATCATCTTTATTGGCAATACGGGCAACCGGCTCATTAAGGCAGCGCATAAACCAGTCCAGCCGTTAGCGCAAAATATCAAGCATATGGCTAAATAGCCATATTTGAGCTATCCTTAGTCGATCAATCAATCAGGTTTCGAATGGAACGAGGCAAAAACCTCGAAAATGTGCAAAAACACAGTGTTACCTTGAAGCACAGCATGCCTTTTTAGACGAAAACCGCGTTATTGCTAAAGATCTAGCCCATAGTCAGGACGAAAAGCGATATTACTGTTTGGGGCTAAACGAAGGAAAGAATGGAATACTTACAGTCCGGTTCACATATCGTTCTGGTCGCATCCGAATTATTGGTGCCGGTTATTGGCGAAAGGGTAAAAAGATATATGAGCAAACAAATTCAATATAGCGAAGAATCAATTGACGAAATCAGGCTAATTCCAGACTTCCTGCCGTCTCCAGAAGAACTTGCACTCAAAAAGAAAAATACGAAGGTAACCATTTCTTTGAGTACAGAGAGTGTAACGTACTTCAAAGATGTGGCGAAAAAGCATCATATGCAGTATCAAAAAATTATCCGCGAATTGCTTGATGAATATGTTGCGCATCAGAAAAGCGCTAACAAGTAGCTCCATTGGACAGCCAAAACTACGCGGCTTTTGTGCATTCCGCGTCGCTCTACTATTGCACAAAAGACACTCCGTTTTGGCAGCCAATGAGCTTGAAGGTTAATGTCCGCTCTTGAGGGCGACTATCATATACATTTTGCTCGCAGGAAGGTTCGCTATGGTCTGCGTTCGCAGTCTATTGCGCCGCATAAATCGCAGATCTGCTTTTGAGTTCTAGGTTTCTCATACCATGATATAGTTCAATCTTTCGCCATTGGCCGGTTGGGGGCATTGTTGAAACTGACTCCAGGTGACCGCTTTCTTTAATCATGTATCTCTACGCTCAAGCATCCGCAACGTCAGCAAAGACCACTCACTGGTAGTGTCTCATCAGTGCAGGTATGTTATTTCCTGTGGGAATAACTATACCCCCGCCCTAGACGGAGGGTGTTGTAAAGGCAAGCTATGAATATTCGTAAATAGATTTTGATCATAAAAGAACGCAAGTTAATGCACGTTTCACCCCCTAATGGTGGGGCATGGCCCCACCCTACGAATTTTGCGACACCCTCAGACGGGAGATGGGTTGGAGGAGAGGGTGTGCGCCAACCACCTTTTTAGGTTTAAGATTACAGTCGGTACTATTTCGCTGGAAACTGTGCGAAAAGGGGTTATGCTTCAGAGGTAGGAAAAAACACCCTTGAAAAGCCGGGCATAGCACCCGGCCTCTTTATTGGAAGCATCCGGGATGGATCATCAGGCTGTCAACATGAGAAAAAATAACGATGGAACTGCTCAATGCATCCGCAATGCAGGCTGGCTTTACCATGGGTATGCGACCCGATGGTCGGGAGCTGCTTGTGGTGGCGATCAAAGGTACCTTCACGATACCGCCACCCCGTCAGACTGTTTCACTGGCCGAGGCACAAAAGCCGCTGGTTGAGGCGGATAGCTTCAGTGGAGAGCCCGGTCACTCAGCGCCAGTGTATGAAACCGATTATGCACCCATCAAATCTCGATGTGATGTGTTGTTGAATGGCAGTGCTTACGCCCCAGCTGGGCAGCCAGTATCCAGGGTGGAAGTCACCCTCAGAGTAAGCTCCTTATACAAGTCATTTGCAGTTACTGGTGAGCGTGTTTGGGAAGCGGGAAATCTGGCGGTCAGTCCGGGCTATCCTGGCGTCTTTACACAGATGCCGATCAGTTACGATTGCGCCTTTGGTGGCTTGGATAACTTCCACGAGAATGAACGCAAGCACTCCGCCTTGGCGTCAAATCCGGTCGGCAGAGGATTCCACCAGCAGCTTGCCCGTGAATTGGTTGATGGCTCACCTATGCCCAACACAGAGGAGTTGAAACGCCCGGTAACGATGCCAAACGGTAACTATGCGCCGATGTCCTTTGGGCCGGTTGGTCGGGGTTGGATGCCTCGCCAGCGGTATGCCGGTACCTATGATGATGAGTGGCAGGAGAATGGTTTTCCATTTCTGCCCAGCGACTTTAATGAGGCCTACTATCAGGCGGCGCCGGAGGATCAACAAATCCCCTATCTGCAAGGGGGAGAGCGGGTGTTTCTTGAAAATCTCACCCCAGAGGGGCAGACCTCTTTCGATCTGCCACAGATTGAGATGCCAGTGGTCTTTTTCTATAAAAATGGTGAGCAGAACAGACAACAGGCTGTCATCGACACCCTGGTTCTGGAGCCGGATGAGGGCGTGTTTACTTTGACCTGGCGGGCAATGGTGCCATTAAGGAAAAATATCTTTGAACTGACCCAGGTTCTGGTGGGAAGAAAAACCCGCGCCTGGTGGCGGGCGCGGGAGCTGGGAAAGATCTACTACCCCTCACTGGCTCATCTATCGCGCAACGCTGCAACTGAATCGGAGGAGGGGTAATGGCTACCTCCCTTGCAATCACAGCTACCGGTATGGTCTCCGGTGTAGGGCTGGATACGGCAGCCAGCTGTGCTGCAATTCGCTCTGCGATAGATAACTTTCAGGAGACCCAGTTCATCGATCGTGCCGGGGAGTGGATACTGGGTTGTGAAGTCATACTGGATCAACCCTGGCGGGGTAGAACCAAGCTGATCAAAATGGCAGCTTCCGCAATTCGTGAATCACTACAGTGTGGTACTCCATTGGATGCCCCACAGACCCCCCTTCTGCTCTGTCTGCCTGAACAGGATCGGCCGGGACGGATAATCGATGATGACAACCAGCTGTTCCTCGATCTGCAAACCGAGCTGGAGATGGAGTTTCATGAGCAGTCACGGATTATCGCCTCCGGACATGTGTCGGTTGCGATTGCCCTGCGCCATGCCCACAACCTCATCAACCAGGGGGGGCTGGAGCGTGTTTTGATCGTTGCCACAGATACCCTGCTGGTTGCTTCGTCGTTGAGCCATTGGGAGCGGCAGGAGCGATTACTGACCAGTCAAAACTCAAATGGTTTTATTCCGGGTGAGGCAGCGGTGGCATTGATCATCGAATCCCCCCGGCAGGTAAAAGGACCTTATCTCTGTTGTCAGGGACTGGGGTTCGGCATCGAAGCCGCAGCCGTTGAATCAGGCGAGCCTTTGAAGGCTGAGGGGTTGACTGCTGCTATCAAAGACGCAGTGGGGGATGCGGGCTGTCAGGTGAGTGATCTCGATTTTCGCATCACTGATCTCTCCGGTGAGCAGTACTACTTTAAAGAGGCGAGTCTGGCGCTCAGTCGAACTCTGAAAACGCCAAAACCGGAGTTCGATATCTGGCATCCTGCGGACTGCATCGGTGAAGTGGGAGCGGCTCAAGGGGCAGTGATGCTGGCGGTGTTGAAGACGGCCTGTGAGAAGGGATACAGCAAAGGGCAGAGGATCTTGGCGCATATGGGGAATGACGATGGTAAACGGTCGTCATTGGTATGTATCTGGACAGCGGGAGATGAGTAAGAATGGCCAATAATGTATTTGCCAACGGGCGGGAGATCTCCTGTAAAAAGGCAGATGGTAAAGCGATCTGTGCCTTTCCCGATGTCTGCTTTACGCCACCACAAACCCCGGCAACCCCACCAGGTGTGCCTATCCCATACCCGAACACTGGAATGGCCAAGGACACCACCAAAGGGAGCAAAAAGGTAAAGATCTCAGACAAAGAGATCATGCTCAAGAATAAGTCCCATTTTAAAACCTCAATGGGTGATGAAGCGGGCTGTGCACCTAAAAAAGGGATCATCACCAGCAAAATCAAAGGCAAAGTCTACTTCAATGCCTGGTCAATGGATGTGAAAGTTGAAGGTAAGAATGTGGTCAGACATCTCGATCTGACCACCCATAACCATGCCAGCATGCCGGGTCAGACACCCCCCTGGATCTATATGGACTCGATGGCACTTGCCTCTGCATCGGAAGATTGCAAAGCCGAGTCAAATAAGACCCAGGATTGCATGGAAAAGCACATCAAGAAAAACACCACGCAGCAAAAACGCAAAGATCACAAGGTGGCGGATGTCACTCAAAAAGATGCGTTGGAGGATGATTCAAAAGTCGATTGGAAAGCCCTGGTTAAAGAGGATGCAGGTAAGAAGGCGTTCTACAATAAGGCGGGCGCAACTCGGGATATGTGTGCTGATGATGATTGCAAAGGGCAGCTCGATTGCAATCTGGTGCCCTTCGACTTTGGTTGTTGTGATGGCAAGACCCCGCATCATGTCATTCCGGCGCACTGTTTTATGCCCTCTGGAGAGAGAAAGGCGGGGAGTGGTGATCGCTACCCAGGCGCTGAGTCTTATGATGACACCACAGCCCCATGCATCTGTTTGGAGGGTGGTACAAAAAGTGAGAAAGACAGCAGCGGCAAGGTAAAAGAGCATGGCCGGGTGCATGCAATAGTTGATGCCGAAGAAGATAAATTCATGAATGTTGAAGAGCTCAGCACAAAAACGGGTAAACCGAAAATGCGTGGTGGGGAGAGAGCGGTAAAGAAGACCGCGGGCACCTGGAGCTTTGAACAGGCCAATGAGAAGGGGTCCGATGCAGTCACACTGGTCAAGCAATCCTGTGACAAGGCCTGCATGAAGAAACAGTGCGAAGCAGCCCATAAAGAGATGGGAATGGATGTGGGTGAGGGCAAGTCTGATAAGGTGATGCTGAGAGCCGATTCAAGTGGTAATCGAACACCGGAAGGGTTTGTGCCTCAAGGTGCGACACCTGCCGTCGGAATAGATTAGTAACGGACTCGCAATCAAGGGAGAAACAGTATGAGTTCAGGTAAGGTTCCAGTTACCTTTTTAAATGCTTACTCTGGTAGAAAGGGGCTATTGGGGATTGCCGCATTCCCTGACATGCTCCCCGGTGACAATGTTTTCACTCGTTTCTTTATGCATCTGGATGGACAGTGGGGCCACGCAGATTTGGATTTTGATGCGAAGTCGGTCTCCTATCTGATCAATCAGGCCGCACAGACTCGGGCATGGTGGGTACTGGGTAAAAATGGTGAGGTTGCCAAGGTTAATTCGAGTGGCACTGAATTGGAGCAGATCCCCGGTGCGGGCCTTAACTGGGAAGATGCCTATGGCTATGTTGAAACCATCAAGAATATCGCTGATGAACTCTATGTCTGCGGCTATGGCAGGCAGGTCTACAAGCGTGTAGACGACGACTGGATCTCGATCAGTGATCAGATCCTGACCCATGATAAAGCTAACGGTTTTTTTGATATGGATGGCCTGGATGGGAACCATATCTATGCCGTGGGCTGGCAAGGTGAGATCTACTTTTACAATGGATCGGAGTGGTTAAAGGACGATAGTCCGACCAATAGCCATCTCTCCACGGTCTGTTGCCTGGAGGATGGCACCGTCTGGATTGCGGGCAACAAAGGTGTCGTGCTTCGTGGTAGTTTCAATCAGTGGGCAGAGATTCGTAGTGATGATTTTTCTGACCATTGGTATGGCATGGCAGCTTTCCAGGGGAAGATCTATCTGGCTGCCAATCAATCACTCGCGGTTGTCGATGGAGAGGAGATAGTCCCGCTTGATGTAGGGTTGAAAAAAGCAATCACAACCAATCGATTGTTTACCAAGGAGGGATTGCTCTGGTCTGTCGGGGAGAAAGATATTCTGGTGTTCGATGGAGAGGCCTGGAGAGAGATCCTCCATCCAGACAACATTTAAACAATATAGGACACTAGATAGAGACTACTCTTTAGAGTTCATCACCTTATCCCAAAAACTGCCCCAAAAACCCCGCTGTTCTTCGATCTGGTTCAAGCGTTGTTCAAGTGCACTGATTCTGTTGAGTGTCTCTCTGTCAGGCTCTGGAGTCAGAACGGGGGCTGCTTCTTTCTCATGTTGCAACACCAGCTGCTCCAGGTATTGGGCAATTGTCAGACCTTCACTCTCCGCTGCGGCAGCTATAGTGGCCTTGGTTTCCGCTGACATCCCTTCGAGGTGCCACGGATTGGCTGCTTTTTTCTTAGTTGCAGGTCTGCTTTTAGGTTGCTGTTGCTGTGAGACTGCTTTTTGTTGATTACGCACTGGCTTTTTCTCCAGGTGCTTGAGTGTGATCGGCTTCTGCGGCATAGCCGAGTAATCACGCTTTGGTCTCTTCGGGGGCTTCTTCGGAATAGAGGATGCTGATCTGGTTTTATCGCTATTAGTGTCAGACATGGCTTTCGCTTTACAGCAGAATTAGTGGTGATAACCGCCCCTTCAATTTCGTGAAATGGCGATGTACATAATATGCCATTTTACCAGGGTTGGCTGAAGTGTAGCGGAAACTGATGCCGAGTGGTGAAATTAATATTCTGGTTTCTATCATCGTACTTTCCCTATTACACTCTCAAGATTAACCTCAGGCGAAGTGGAATCAGACACTTCGCCTGAGCTGCTTGGGTTGTTTGTGAGTAACAGTCTCACTACTGACTAACACCGAGTTGGATCAAGCTGCATTGGCTTGTTTTTTAGGAAAAGACTCGCCCTGCTTGATGATGTCAAAGGTCTTGAGCACAGTTATAAAAGCGCGATTACTCGTTGCTGCAACGATAGCGTCGAAAATATCCCTGTCGGTAAAGCCCAGTTTACGAATTTCCTCGATGTCTGCTTGAGTGATGCCCTCTGGATCTTCAAGAGACCTCATCGTGAGGCTTAGCAGTGCCTTCTCCTGATCGCTCAAGGGAGCATTGCTGATGTTCTCAACTGTGGCCTGAAGTTGCTCCGGTGTCATACCCAGGTTTATTAGAAAGCCAGCGTTGAAATCGATGCAGTAGGGACAATCTACTGAATTAGAATTCAGATAGCGGATCAGTCCTAGTAACTCCGGACTGAGTTGTTGATGCTGGACAAAGTAGCTGAAGCTATCAACGAATGCCTTCAGCAGCGGCGGGCTTATACCGTATAGAGCCAGGCCGTCCGGAATCAGGCCCAAGGTGTTTTCAATGGCTTTGAAAATAGCATTTACAGACTCTTGCTCTTCATTGGGTGGGGTTGGATCAATCAGTGCTGTTGTATTCATGGAAGTTTCTCCTCAAGTTTCGAATCTGAATTGACTGGATTCTTGGTTAACCCTGGGCAATGGCTTGTCCAAGCTCCTCGTTTGTCATGGCCTTACCATCAAGATTCCAGGCACCATCGACGGTGTGAACCACGTTGACATAGATGTGATCTCTGGGTTGTTTTCCACCGGAAAGCTCGTGGATGATGTCGGTGGCTTCCTGGAAAAAGCCCTTCTGTGCCTCGCGGTCAATAAAGGCAAATGAAGGTACTTTCCACTCCACCCAGGCGCCATCAAACTTATTTCCACCAGAGTAGGTTGTGCCCTTTGGTTGGATATTAAGGATCGCAGTGATATTTGGGGTCATAACGCTGTTACCGGTCAGACTGTGCCATTTCAGCATTGCGTCAGTAATGCGCTGTATAGCAATTGTCTCAGTGCCATCTGCTAGTACGCCTTCGGTCAGGGTCAGGGATAGTGGCATTTGAACTCTCCTGTTTTGGGTGTTTAATCTATCGATAACGACCGTTATCTTTAAGGGCCAAAAAAAAGACGGCCAGTCCGTCTGTGCAGATAACGATCGTTATCCATAAGTTAGATTACGATCGTTATCTTGTCAACTATAATAGTTGTAGAATTGAGAATACGAGGTGCAGATGCGACACGATCCTGAACAGAAACAAGCCACAAAAACTAAGATGTTAGAGGCTGCCCACCGTGAATTTCGACGTCAGGGGTACGATGGTGCTGGCGTAGATGGTCTTGCGAAGGAGGCTGGAGTCACCTCGGGAGCATTCTATAAACACTTCGGTTCGAAGGCTGATGCATTTCGTGAAGCGGTGGTGCTGGGTGTTGGTGAGTTTCAATCGGCTGTCGAGTTGTACCAGGAAAAGTATGGTGACGACTGGCTAGAACGCTTCGCACGATTCTATCTTGGTGAAAAGCGCTGTGATGAACTTGGTAACAGTTGTGCATTACAGAGCCTGACACCTGAAGTTGCCCGTGCAGATGAGACGACTCGTGAGGCATATCAGCAGGGGCTACTCAAGGTGAAGCAGGCTTTTTCTTCAGGTCTTTCTATAGAGATTGAGCGGAATCGATCGAGTGAAGCCTGGGCCGATATTGCATTATTGATTGGTGGTGTGACATTGGCACGAGCGGTTCAGGATCAAGACCTGGCCAATGAAATTACTGATGCTGTACTCAGCGCCATTCACCCTGGCTCAGATGAGTCAGGGTGATGTCGAAGGGTGCCAACACCACTATTAATGAGATGATAGATAACCATAGCCGCTGATGTCAGTGACAGGCTGAATAGAGTGGTTAGGCGTAAAAAAGTTGGGGGTGTCGCTTCAGACTATGCTGAGATCCACTCGTTGCGAAGCTGATATTTTCATCTATCAAATTCGTGAGGCGGAGTGAGATCCGCTGCATCCCTGCTCTTGGGTGCCATAAAAAAGTTTTGTTACTTACCAGACGCTGTTCCCAGGTCCGATAGGGTGCTCAATAATTGATCCTGCTCAGGTGACCAGATTGATCAGAACAGAAACCATCCAAATGCCTGCAAGGGCAAGAATCAGTGTATCGATTGAAAGGAATTCGCGAAATGGCGTCTTCATGGTGTTACCTCTTAATTACTGCTATCGGTATACCGGTACTTCTATGTGCCAGAACCCTGAGAAAGTCTAGGGTGAAATCAACTCTATATGTTCCTTGAATCAATAACTCTTATCATGCCCTCCATGGGAGCCTGGGGTTCATTATCGGGTTAGTGATTATGAATGGCCCTGCCCACTATTTCGGCAAGTTATAGAATAAGTTGATCTCCTGCATTGAAAAATATCAATTGTTCGAGTGGGATAATCCTCTTTGACTATTGCTCAAAGTTGTTTACTGTGGGGCTTGTCACACTGCTGATAACCTTTTAAAGTGGGCGCTGGGAGTTGGCCAGACAGTCGCTGCAGCTTGATGATTCAGGATATGCAGAGGAAAGTCCGGGCTCCGGCGGGCAGGGTGCCAGGTAACGCCTGGGAGGCGAAAGCCTACGGAAAGTGCCACAGAAAATATACCGCCAGTGGCTTTGTCATTGGTAAGGGTGAAATGGTGCGGTAAGAGCGCACCGCGTCTCTGGCAACAGTGATGGCAGGGTAAACCCCACCCGGAGCAAGACCAAATAGAGGAACAGGCCGGTTTTTTAACTGTGCCAAGTGCGCCCCCACTGTTCCTGGGTAGGTTGCTTGAGGTGTGTGGTGACACACATCCCAGATGAATGACTGTCCTTGACAGAACCCGGCTTACAGGCCGACTCCCTCCACTTTGCCCCACAATGCCCTTTCTGGGCCCCTTTAATCTTCATAATCTACTTTAGGTTTACTGGTCATGCTTTTGTATTTCCAGTGGATATTTGCGCCCTTCAAACCACTTTGCTTGGTGTGTGTAAGCTACTGAGCCAAAACGAGTTTTTACATTATCTACCTTGACAGAAGGCTGAGGTGAGTCCTAATATGGGGAGAGGTGGAATAAAGTGGGGAAATAGGGAAAATATCGCCGAAAGAGGGGCACTGATTTGTTTCGAGGGATTTCATCACTGAATTTGGATGCGAAAGGGCGTCTTGCAATACCGACCCGGTATCGCGAGCAGCTCGTGGATGTCTGCGCCTCCGAATTAGTGATAACCGCGGATAAGGATCACTGCCTGTTGATCTATCCCAAGCCCACTTGGCTGGAAATAGAGAAGAAGCTGATGACTATGCCCACATTCGATGATGCGGCGCGGAATCTGCAACGTCTCTATATAGGTAGCGCTACTGAAATAGACATGGATGGTCAGGGCAGGATTTTGTTGCCCCAGGAGTTACGCGGGTTTGCCGGGCTCGACAAAAAAGTCGCCCTGGTTGGTCAGATCAATAAGTTCGAGTTATGGGATGAAGAGACATACAAGTCTAAGCAGGAGACCTGGCTGCAAAAGGTGGATCTGACAGATCTCGATTTACCGTCAGAGTTTAAATCCCTTTCGATCTGATGGAACAGAGACATCTTTCTGTACTGTTGCAGCCCTCTGTTGAGGCGCTGAAGATTGATCCGCTGGGGATCTATATAGATGCCACATTCGGTCGGGGTGGCCACAGCCGCATGATCCTTGAAAGATTGGGCGCAGCGGGACGGCTGATTGCTATCGACAGGGATCCTCAGGCTGTAGCTCATGGTGAGCAGTTGTTTAGCGAAGATGGCCGCTTTCGAATGGTACAGGAGAACTTTGCCATGCTTGCGCAGGTCGCGGAACAGCAGGGTGTGATGGGGCAGGTGAATGGGATCTTGTTGGATCTTGGTGTCTCCTCGCCTCAGTTGGACCAAGCGCAGCGGGGCTTTAGCTTTAGCCAGAACGGCCCTCTGGATATGCGCATGGATCCAACCCATGGCATTTCGGCGGCAGAGTGGTTGGCTCAGGCAGAAGCCAGAGAGATTGCCCAGGTGTTGAAGACCTATGGTGAAGAGCGGCACGCAAAACGGATTGCGCGGGCAATTGTTGAAGCGAGGGCTGAGCAGCGTATCGATACCACAGGACAGTTGGCAGAGCTGGTGAGTCGAGCAAACCCTTCATGGGAGAAGGGCAAGCATCCGGCAACCAGGAGTTTTCAAGCGATTCGCATATTTGTGAATGGCGAGCTGGATGCGTTGAAAGAGACATTGGATGGTGTGATTGATGTTTTGGCCCTGGGGGGCAGGTTAGCCGTTATTAGTTTTCATTCATTGGAAGATCGTATTGTGAAGCGCTTTATGCGTGATCAGGCGAAGGGCGACAATTTTCCGCCTGGATTGCCTGTAACTGAAGACCAGTTGCGGCCCAGGTTGCGCTTGGTGGGCAAGGCAATCACCCCGGATGAGACTGAGACCGGTGCTAATCCAAGGGCTCGTAGTGCAGTTTTACGTGTTGCGGAGAGATGTTCATGAGCCGCACTGGAAAGGTCATGTTTGCGATGTTGATACTGGCGGTTATCACCTCTGCGGTAGCGGTTGTCTATAGCAAATATTTAAGTCGCAAATATTTTGTTGAGTTGCAGGAGTTACAGGCGGAGGAGGAACGCATTGGCGTTGAGTGGGGCAGGTTGCAGTTGGAAGAGAGCACCTTGGCTACCTACTCCGTGGTTGAGCAAGAGGCGCGGGATAGATTGAAGATGCATCTACCCGATTTTACTGAAATCGTAGTCATTAAGCACTGAACATGGCTGTCAGGAAAAAGAGAAAAGCACAGCAAGCGGAGGTTATCCGGCAACCGAGCTATCGCGCACGGCGATATTTTGTGCTTGGTATGTTGGCTTTTGCCTACGCCACACTGATTTGGCAATCAGTGGATCGGCAGGTGTTTGAAACTGCTTTTCTTCAGGAACAGGGTGAGCGCCGTTATCTGCGTACTATGAAAGTCAGTGCCAGCCGAGGCATGATTACCGACCGTAATGGTGAACCCCTCGCGATCAGTACACCGGTTAAAAGTGTGGTGGCTAATCCGCGGGTGCTGAAGAGTGACAGTCAGACCATTGGTGCATTGGCTTCAATTCTCGATTTGGATCCTGATCGCCTGCGCCGTCAGCTCTCGAGTGATCGCAGTTTTGTCTATCTGAAACGTCGTATTAATCCCGATCAGGCTGAACAGGTCAGTGCGCTGCAGATGAAAGGTATTGATCTGCTTTCCGAGTACCGTCGTTTCTACCCCAGCAGTGAAGTGATGTCGCAGATTGTCGGTTTTACCAATATCGACGATCAGGGGCAGGAGGGGATGGAGCTGGCCTATGATCAGTGGCTCAGTGGTACAGCTGGTGCAAAGCGGGTTATCAAGGATGGCAGTGGCCGTGTGGTTAACCAGGTCGAGAATATCCAGAGTCCAGCTCCAGGCAAGGATCTGGTTCTGAGTATAGATCGCAGGCTGCAGTTTCTGGCTTATCGTGAACTTAAAGCTGCTGTGACCAAACATCGAGCCCGCTCCGGCTCGGTGGTGATTCTGGATGCCCGCAATGGCGAAATTCTGGCGATGGTGAACAGCCCCTCCTACAATCCAAACGACTTGCAGGATCGCCGCTCAAGCCGGTTGCGCAATCGTTCAGTGACCGATGTTTTTGAGCCCGGTTCTACCATTAAACCCTTTGCTGTGGCGGCGGCCATGGAGCAGGGTGGTTTCAACCCGACAACACCCATAGATGTCTCTCCCGGTTATATGAAGGTCGGTCGCTATCTTGTACGTGACCATCGCAACTACGGCATGATCGACGTGGCAACAGTGCTACGTAAATCGAGTAATGTCGGCGCCAGTAAAATTGCACTTTCAATGTCTCCTGAGACCTTGTGGGGTGTCTATTCGAAATTAGGCTTTGGTACCAGCCCGGAGAGCCTGTTTCCCGGAGAGTCCAGTGGACGACTGCCCCATTTTTCCGATTGGTCCTCGTTTGAGCAGGCAACGCTCTCTTTTGGATATGGACTTTCAGTCACCCCGCTGCAGCTGGCTCAGGCCTATGCGGTATTGGCTAATGATGGCAAGCGCTTACCGGTTTCTCTTCTGAAATTGGAAGCGTCTCCTCCTCCTGGTGAACGTGTTTTGCGCCAGAGCACGGCAAGAAATGTAGTAACCATGCTGGAGGCTGTGGTCAGTCGCGAAGGCTCCGCCCCAATGGCTGCGGTTCCTGGATACCGGGTTGCAGGTAAAACAGGTACAGCTAAAAAATCGGTTGCCGGTGGTTATGCAGAGGATAAATATTTGTCCCTGTTTGTCGGCGTGGCACCTGCCAGCCACCCGCGTCTGGTAATGGCTGTTTTTGTTGATGAACCTAAAGGTGAAGAGTACTACGGTGGTCAGGTTGCCGGGCCCGTATTTTCAAAAGTGATGAGTGGTGCTTTGCGGTTGCTGAATATTGCACCTGACAAGCCCTGGCATGATGACAAGTTGATGGCCCGTCTTGGAGAGAAGGAATGATGACGGCCACAGAGATTCCAGAGACACATCGTCTATCGACATTGCTGTCAGGTATGGCAGATGTTGCACCGCATCTCGATCGGGATATCAACGGACTCTGCCTGGATAGCCGCAAGCTGGTTGTTGGTGATCTGTTTCTGGCCTGTGCCGGTACTCAGCAGCATGGTCTGGTTTTCGCTGAGCAGGCGATTGCTGGAGGTGCTGCTGCTATCGCCTGGGAGTCGGGTAGTGATAATGCCGCTCAGTTTGCTGCTGAATTGGCTGAAGCTTCAGTGCCAATGATCGCTGTGGCCGAATTGTCAAAATGTTTGAGTCAGATTGCCGGGCGTCTGTATGCTGATCCCAGTCATGAAATGACCCTGTATGGCATTACCGGTACCAATGGCAAGACCAGTATATGTCAGCTTTTGGCTCAAGCGCTGGGGACGGTTGAATGCTGCGGTATCGTGGGAACCCTCGGCGCTGGTCTGCCAGGGCAATTGACCACTACCGGGATGACAACACCGGATGCGATAACTGTTCAGAAATTATTGGCTGACTTGCTTGAACAGGGTGCCAGCTCGGTGGCCATGGAGGTCTCATCCCATGCCCTGGATCAGTATCGGGTAGAGGCGCTGACCTTTGATTGTGCCATTTTTACAAATCTCAGTCGTGATCATTTTGACTACCATGGTAGTTTGGAAAATTATGCCGAGGCAAAGCGTCGGCTATTTGAAATGGCTGGAGTGAGCGCTGCTGTTATCAATCTGGATGATCCGTTTGGTAGGGAGCTGGCTGAAACTCTATCCGACAAGTTGGCAGTGTTCGGCTATGCCGTCGAATCAGAGACCGTAGTTCCTGACGGATTGCAGGGTTGGGTTGTTGCAAAGCAGGTTGAGCCTTCACAACGGGGTTTGTCTATTTCAATTGAGACAGATGAAGGCGCAGGGTTGTTAGTGAGTGCTTTGTTGGGACGTTTCAATGCGGCCAATCTGTTAGCGGTTTTGAGTGTGTTGCAGCATAAAAACTGGCCCTTATCCAAAGCGATTGATGTGCTATCAAGGCTTTCGACAGTGCCGGGTAGAATGGAACTCTTCGGTGGTGCAGGCAAACCTTCGGTTGTGGTTGACTACGCCCATACCCCGGATGCGTTGGAGAAGGCGCTTCAAGCCCTCAGATTGCACTGCCCTGGTCGCTTGTTCGTGGTATTCGGCTGTGGTGGGGATCGTGATCACGGTAAGCGGCCAATGATGGCTGAGGTGGCAGAGCGATTGGCAGATCTCTGTTATCTCACCGATGACAATCCACGCAGTGAGTCAAGTGAACAGATTCTTGAACAAATTCTAGCGGGCATGACAAAACCTGATTTGGCGAAGGTGATCCCTGACAGGGGAAGTGCCATTCGTACCTCTGTCTTATCCGCGAGTGCTGATGATCTGGTTCTGGTTGCTGGTAAAGGTCATGAGGATTATCAACTCATAGGAGATCAGGTTTTACATTTCGATGATCGGGAGGCGGTTGTTGCAGCCCTCGATTCCTGGCCTGGGGGGATCAATGAATAGACTCTCCCTCTCAGAAGTGGCGAATGAGTTGAATGCTGTGCATCAGGGTAAGGATGTCAGCTTTCAATCGGTCAGTACCGATAGCCGCACCATCCAGCCGGGTGATCTCTTCGTGGCTCTGACAGGTCCGAATTTCGATGGTCACCGTTTCGTTGAAACGGCGATTCAGAAAGGTGCAGTGGCGATAATGGTCTCTACTCCACAGAACTCTGAAATTGCTCAGCTGCAGGTGGCAGATACTCGTCTTGGTCTGGGTCGTCTGGCCGGATATTGGCGTGACCGCTTTGAAGTGCCTTTAGTGGCTATTACCGGCAGCAATGGCAAAACTACAGTTAAAGAGTTTCTGGCTGCAATTTTAAATATCAGAGGAACGGTTCTTGCCACCAAAGGCAACCTGAACAATGACATTGGTCTGCCACTGACGCTTCTTCGGCTTCAGGATGAACAGTGCGCCGTTGTCGAGATGGGTGCAAACCATCCGGGAGAGATCGGTTACCTGAGTCAGATTGCCCATCCTGATGTTGCATTAATCAATAACGCCGGGGCAGCACACCTTGAGGGGTTCGGTGATCTTTCTGGCGTAGCTCAGGCGAAAGGTGAAATCCTCAGTGGACTGAAACCATCAGGGGTTGCAGTTTTAAATGCTGATGACGAATTTTTCGCGCTATGGCGAGGCTATACCGGTGAACGTCGGATAATCTCATTTGGCACCTCATCCAAAGCCGATGTTCAGAGCGATCTCAACCAGGCTGAAATGCGCTGGACAGATCAGGGCTTTCAGAATCATATGCAGGTTCGCTATCTGGATCAGCAGTTCGAGGTGCAGATTTCACTGGCTGGTCGACACAACCTGATGAATGCCCTTGCGGCAATTGCTGCGGCATTGGGGATGGGGTGTAGCGTGGAGGATATTCAGCTGGGACTCGCATCGGTTCAAGCTGTTGAAGGGCGTTTGCGTCTGTTGGACACTTCAGCGGGCTACCGCCTTATCGATGATAGTTACAACGCCAATCCAGACTCAGTTGACGCAGCGATTGAGGTGCTTCGCAGTGCACCAGGTGAGCGCTATCTGGTACTGGGTGATCTGGCTGAACTGGGTGCCGATGCCGTGGTACTTCATGCAGAGATTGGTGAACGGGCAAGAGAGGCTGGCCTGGAGCACCTTTACACCCTTGGTGAATTGAGTCGTAGCGCTGTGGCGCGCTTCGGTGACGGGGGTGTTGCCTTCTCCAGTTTGGGTGAGTTAGTGGATGCACTGGATGCTGAAACCCGTAGTGGTGATGCCGTGCTGGTCAAAGGATCGCGTAGCGCGGGTATGGACCGGGTGGTAGAGCGTTTAATGCACATGGGGAGGGGTTGATTGTGTTGTTATATCTGACCGAGTGGCTGGTTCAGTTCGATGGTGGTTTTCGTGTCTTCCAGTATCTCACTCTGAGAACCATTCTCGGTGTACTGACAGCACTGCTGATCTCACTGGCTCTGGGACCGGTAATGATTCGCAGATTGAGTTTTCATCAGATTGGGCAGACGGTCAGGAATGATGGCCCCGAAACCCATTTCTCCAAAGCAGGCACACCGACCATGGGGGGCGCACTGATCCTTGTGGCGATCGCAATTGCGACTCTGCTTTGGGCAGACCTGGATAACCGTTATGTCTGGATTGTGCTGATAGTGACCCTGATCTTTGGTCTGATCGGTCTGGTGGATGACTATAAAAAATTGGTTTTAAACGACCCGAAAGGGTTGGCTGCCCGATGGAAATATTTCTGGCAGTCGGTGGCTGGTCTGGGGGCTTCAATTGTCTTCTTCACCACAGCGACTTCACCAACAGAGACAGCGCTGCTGATCCCCTATGTGAAAGATGTCTCCCTGGACATGGGGCCGTTGTTCATTCTCTTCAGTTATCTGGTCATTGTCGGTTCATCAAATGCAGTCAATCTGACTGATGGACTTGATGGTCTGGCGATTCTTCCAACTGTGATGGTGGGTGGTGCGCTAGGGGTGATCGCTTATGTCACCGGCCATGCAGATTTTGCCACCTATCTGAAGATTCCTCACCTGCCGGGTGTTGGTGAACTGATGGTGTTTTGTGCTGCGTTGGTCGGGGCAGGCTTGGGCTTTCTCTGGTTCAACACCTATCCCGCTCAGGTGTTTATGGGTGATGTGGGTGCATTGGCGCTGGGTGCGGCATTGGGTGTGGTGGCCGTTGCAGTACGGCAAGAGATCGTGCTGTTCATCATGGGTGGAGTATTCGTTATTGAGACAGTTTCTGTGATGTTACAGGTGGCCTCTTTTCGATTAACCGGTAAGCGGATTTTTCGTATGGCGCCACTGCATCACCATTTTGAACTTAAGGGTTGGCCCGAACCTCGGGTCATTGTTCGTTTCTGGATCATCACTGTGATTCTGGTGTTGGTCGGATTAGCGAGTCTGAAGATACGTTGATGTCAGAGCAAACGACAGTGCAGGGAAAGACTTTGATTGTCGGTCTGGGCAAGACCGGGCTCTCCTGTGCCCGCTATCTTGCTGCGCATGGGGTCTCACTGGCGATGACAGATAGTCGTGAGTCGCCTCCCGGTTTGGAGGCATTGCGTCAGGAGCTACCCGACATGGCCCTGTTTCTTGGCGGCTTCCAGGCAGAAGTTTTTGAGGCTGCAAGTCGTCTGGTAGTGAGTCCGGGGCTGGCACTGGATCATCCACTTATTCAGGCTGCCAAGCAGCGTGGTGTGGAAGTGATCGGTGATGTGGAGTTATTTGCCCGGGCTGTGAAGGCACCAGTTGTGGCGATCACGGGTTCAAATGGTAAGAGTACAGTCACCTCCCTGCTAGGTGAAATGGCCCGCACTGCCGGTATCAAAGTTGCCGTGGGCGGTAATCTGGGAGAGCCAGCGCTAGATCTACTGGATGATGATGTGGCGCTCTACATTCTTGAACTCTCAAGTTTTCAACTGGAGAGTACCTTTTCACTGAAACCCAGAGCTGCGGTTGTGTTGAATGTTTCAGCTGATCATATGGATCGCTATCGGGATCTGGATGACTACGCTGAAACCAAAGCAAAGATCTACCAACAGGCCGAGATACGGGTCGTCAATCGAGATGATCCAAGAGTTATGGCCATGGCCGAAGAGTACAGTTTGCTGCTCGGTTTTACGCTGAACACACCGACTGGTAGTGACTTTGGTCTGCATGAGTTGGATGGTGTGAACTGGTTGTGTGAAGGACATAGTCCGTTGATGCCTGTCAGTGAGTTACGGATTCCTGGTCGTCATAACACTGCCAATGCCCTCGCGGCTTTGGCCCTGGGCAGTGCTGCAGGATTTCCACAAAACGATATGCTGGCAGCACTGCGTATTTTTAAAGGCTTACCCCATCGGACCCAGTGGGTTGCAGATAAACAGGGACTTCGTTGGTTCAACGACTCTAAAGGCACGAATGTAGGTGCGACCATCTCAGCTCTGCTCGGGCTTCATCCTGAGCAGGGAGATAGTCGCACTGTGTTGATTGCCGGCGGTGACTGCAAAGGCGCCGAGTTTGCAGATCTGATTCCGGTTGTGAAGCAGACTGCGAGGGGTGTAGTGCTGATTGGCCGGGATGCGCCTGAGCTTGCGGCTGTGTTGCAAGGGCAGGTTGAGTTGGTGAATGCAGGCAGTATGTCGGAGGCTGTGGCTGAGGCCTCTAAACTGGCTCTGCCTGGTGACCGGGTGCTGCTCTCTCCGGCTTGTGCCAGTTTCGATATGTTCACCGGTTTTGAAGCTCGGGGTGAGGCATTCATAGAAGCGGTGGAGGCGTTTGTCCAATGACAGATAAGCGTCCCCAGGCCCAGGATGCCCGTGCCAGCAGATCCCCGGAACCAAGCCTCGACTGGTGGCTGCTTGGTGCCTCTGCACTATTGTTGGGATTTGGTTTGGTGATGGTAGCCTCGTCTTCGATGACGGTGGGAGAGCGTCTGGCTGGCTCCCCGTTCTTTTATGTCTACCGTCACCTGTTTGCGATGCTGCTTGGTCTGATCGGTGCGGGACTGTTTTTTGGGGTTCCCATGGAGCAGTGGCGAAAAGCGGGTCCGATGTTGGTTTTTCTCGGAATTATTCTACTCATCATTGTGCTTATCCCCGGGGTGGGTAAGACAGTCAATGGCGCCACCCGGTGGGTGCCTTTGGGTGTCTTCAATCTACAAAGCTCCGAATTTATGAAGCTCTTTATGGTGCTCTATATCGCAGGTTATCTTGTGCGTCGGCAGGATGAGGTGGCTCGTTCCTTCTGGGGTTTTGCCAAGCCTATGCTGCTGTTGATTGTAACCAGCGCGATGATTCTTCTGCAGCCTGATTTCGGTACCACAGTGGTGCTGTTCGCAACAGCGCTGGGTATGCTTTTTCTGGGCGGAGTGGTGCTCTATCAGTTTGTTACTCTGATCCTGTTCTCATTGGCATCCGGGTTTGCACTGATCTTTTTTTCACCCTATCGCTGGCAGCGAATGACCACCTTCCTGAATCCCTGGGATGATCCTTTCAATACCGACTTTCAACTCTCCCAGGCGTTGATTGCTTTTGGTCGAGGGGAGTTGTCCGGCGTGGGTCTTGGCAACGGTATCCAGAAACAGTTCTACCTGCCAGAGGCTCATACCGACTTTATCATGGCAGTGGTGGGTGAGGAGTTCGGCCTGCTCGGCACATTGGGGATTATTGCTCTGTTCGCTTTCATTACCTGGAGAGCCTTTCAGATTGGTGTCAGAGCGGAAGCTGCAGGTCAAAGATTTTCAACCTATACAGCCTATGGCCTGGGTTTGTGGCTGGGTATGCAGGCATTCATCAATATCGGCGTGAATGTCGGCATGTTGCCAACCAAGGGCTTGACGCTCCCGTTCATGAGTTATGGCGGTAACAGCATTATTGTTGTCTGCTTGATGATCGCTCTATTGTTACGCATCGATTATGAGTCCCGACGCACAGTGGGACGCAACACCAATGGGAGGCGATCATGGAGCCTCATGTGATGGTCATGGCAGGTGGTACCGGAGGGCATCTTTTTCCGGCATTGGCTGTTGCTAAATGGTTGCAGGATCACGGTTGCAGGATTACCTGGCTGGGAAGCAGTGGCGGCATGGAGAACAGGCTGATTCCTGAATATGGCTATCCCCTCCAGACTCTGGAAGTGAAAGGTATTCGTGGTAGTGGCTTCAAACGTCGGCTCATGGCGCCATGGGTGGTTGGTCGGTCGTTCATCCAGGCTTATCGCCTGTTGCGACAGGTTGAGCCGCAGCTGGTGTTGGGGATGGGGGGATTTGTCACCGGTCCAGGGGGTGTTGCAGCGCGGGTGATGAAGATTCCTTTGGTGATTCAGGAACAGAATGCTATTCCGGGATTGACGAATCGTATTCTGGCCCGCTTTGCCAACAAGGTTTTCGAGGCCTTTCCTGGCAGCTTTGGCGCTGAGGCCCAGGCTGAGACTGTGGGGAATCCCGTACGTCAGGAGATTGTTGATCTTGAGCCGCCAGAAGTTCGTTTCAAAGGGCGAAGTGGCCCGATCAGACTGTTTGTGCTGGGCGGTTCTCTGGGTGCCCGCGCACTGAATCAAACACTCCCCAAGGCTTTGGCGCTGATGCCGCAAGAGAGTCGTCCAGTGGTTCGTCATCAGACTGGTGAGAAGCTGTTACAGGAGACGATCGAATGCTATCGAAGCCAAGGTGTCGAAGCGGAGATCAAGGCCTTCGAAAAGGATATGGCCGAGGCTTACGCCTGGGCTGATCTGGTGCTATGTCGAGCAGGGGCGCTGACGGTTACCGAGTTGGCGACAGCCGGATTGGGGGCGATTCTTGTGCCTTACCCTCATGCAGTGGATGACCACCAGACCCACAATGCACAGTTTCTGGTTCAGGCTGGGGCGGCGCAACTGCTGCCGCAACCGAGTCTGAATCCACGTGATCTTGCTGCACAGATTGCTGATCTGGGCGCTGACCGAAACACACTGCTGCAGATGGCTCAGGCTGCGCGACAACAATCCCGTCCGGATGCTGCTGCCAATCTGGGACGTTTTTGCCTGGAGACCATTGAGTCATGAGTGAACAGCTGCGACGTCGCCACAACCCGAACAGCATGGGGCGCATGCGCCATATCCACTTTGTGGGTATCGGTGGCGCAGGAATGAGCGGTATTGCTGAGGTGATGATCAACCTGGGGTATCAGGTATCAGGTTCAGATCAGAAAGAGAGTGGTGTAACCCGTCGGCTCTCATCCCTCGGGGCTCATGTCTATCTGGGGCATCAGGCAGCGAATATTCAAGGCGTTGATGCTGTCGTGACTTCCAGCGCAGTGAAAGAGGATAACCCCGAGGTGGTGGAGGCCAGGAAAGGTCGAATTCCTGTGGTTCCAAGAGCTGAGATGCTTGCAGAGATCATGCGCTTTCAATTTGGTATCGCTGTAGCGGGTACTCATGGAAAGACAACCACCACCAGTCTGGTGACCAGTGTATTGGCACAAGCCGGTCTCGATCCAACCTTTGTTATCGGTGGGCGACTCAACAGTGCCGGAGCCAATGCCCGGCTGGGTGAGGGTGAATACCTGGTGGCAGAAGCTGATGAGAGTGATGCCTCTTTTCTCTATCTGCAACCGATGCTGGCGGTGGTGACAAATATCGATGCCGACCATATGTCGACCTATGGTGGCGATTTCAACCGCCTGCGGGGTACTTTCCTGGAGTTTCTTCACCACCTGCCATTCTATGGCCAGGCGGTGATGTGTGTTGATGATCCTGTGGTCAGAGAGTTGTTGCCCGAGGTGACCCGTCCAATCACCACCTACGGCTTCAGTGATGATGCTGATGTAATGGCAAGCGATGTTCGCAGTGAAGGTCTGAAAACCCACTTTAACCTGCACGCAAATGGTTTAGAAAAGCCTTTAGAGATGACCCTCAATCTTCCCGGTCGACATAATGTTTTGAATGCCCTGGCAGCAGCCAGTGTGGCGCTGGAACTCAACATTGAGGGAGAGGATATTCAGGTTGCCCTGGATAAATTCGCAGGTATTGGCCGTCGTTTTCAGACACGTGGCGACTGCCGGGTGAATGGCAAGAATGTAATGCTTGTGGACGATTACGCGCACCATCCCAGAGAGATTCAGGCAACCCTGGAAGCGGTGCGTGAAGGCTGGCCTGAGAGGCGTCTGGTGTTAGTTTTTCAACCCCATCGTTACACCAGAACTCAGGAGCAGTTCGAGGATTTTGTGCAGGTTCTTTCGAAAGCTGATCTTCTGGTTTTGACCGAGGTATATGCGGCGGGTGAAGAGCCCATTCAAGGTGCAACCGGGCGTGACTTGAGTCGTGCAGTGAGAGTGCGAGGCCAGGTTGATCCAATCTTTATGGAACCGGTTACAGAGTTGCCGGAACTGTTGCAGGGATTAATCAAGGATGGGGATATCGTTCTGACCATAGGGGCAGGCAGTATCGGTGCAGTAGCAGCCGAATTGCCCACGCAACTTTGTGAGGAGGCCAACTGATGGCACAGATCTTTGACATGAAACGATTGCACCATGGGTGCGGTGAGTCTTTGCAGTGCAACCTGCTTGATCTGCTGATTATGAACAAAACCGGCAGCCAGGAAAGTCTGCAAGAGCAACGAAACGGCAGCCAGAAGCAGAAACTGAACAGAGTGGATCAAAAGCCCATGAGGTTCTGGGGATGATGCCAATTATGGAGCCACAACAGCTGCGTGGTGAACTGCGAAAGGATGAACCCCTTTCGCGGCATACCACTTGGCGTGTTGGTGGTCCCGCAAAACGCTTCTACCGGCCAGCGGATAGAGAAGACCTGATCTCTTTTCTGAGTCAGCTGGATCGTGATGAGCCGCTCTTCTGGTTGGGATTGGGCAGCAATTTACTGGTCAGGGATGGTGGCTTTAATGGCACTGTAATCGCCACTCAGGGATCGTTGGGGGTGTGCGAACTGTTGGATGATAAGCGGATCTATAGCGAGGCCGGTGTCTCCTGCGCGAAGATCGCCCGGATGGCAGCGCGAGCGGGTCGCTGTGGTGTCGAATTTCTAGCGGGTATACCCGGAACCCTGGGTGGTGCGCTGGCGATGAATGCCGGCGCTTTTGGGGGTGAGACATGGCAGCGTGTGTTTAAAGTCGAGACAGTGGATCGTTTCGGTGAAGTGCATCAACGGCAAATCTCTGACTTCGAGGTTGGCTATCGCCAGGTCAAGGGGCCAGCTGGTGAATGGTTTCTTGCCGCAGAACTCTCTCTGCAAGAGGGGAATGTAGAGGCTGCCCAGCAGAAGATCAAAGGCCTGCTGGAGCGACGCTCTGCAACTCAGCCAACAAGCCTGCCCAGCTGCGGTTCGGTTTTTCGTAATCCGCCTGGCGATCATGCAGCGCGTCTGATCGAAACAGCAGGTCTGAAAGGGAGAACACTTGGGGGTGCCCAGGTTTCAGAGAAACACGCCAACTTTATTATCAATACCGGCCAGGCTACAGCCGCCGATATTGAGAACTTGATAGCACTGGTTCAGCGCGAAGTCGCAGTCCATGCTGGTGTTGATTTGGTGACTGAAGTCCACAGGATTGGGGTGCCAGAATAGATGGTCAGCATGATTGAAAAGTTCGGCAAAGTGGCAGTGCTTATGGGAGGTGGTTCCGCTGAGCGGGAGATCTCCCTGAAAAGTGGTAATGCCGTTTTGTCAGCCTTGCAATCCAGTGGAGTGGATGCCCACGGCATTGATGTAGACAAAGACATTCTTAAGAGACTCGAAAATGAGGGATATGAGCGGGTCTTCATCATGCTTCACGGACGGGGTGGAGAGGATGGTTTGATGCAAGGTGCTCTGGAGATCCTTGGACTGCCCTATACAGGAACAGGGGTGCTTGGGTCAGCCCTTGCAATGGAGAAACATCGCACCAAAGCACTATGGCAGGGTATGGCCCTACCAACCCCGGATGCAGTGCTGATGCAACAGAGTGAAGACCTGGAACGAGCCGATGCACTGGGATACCCGTTGATGGTAAAGCCCAGCGCAGAGGGCTCGAGTATTGGTATGAGCAAGGTAGAAAACAGGAATCAACTTCAGCAGGCCTGGGAGAGAGCACGGGAGTACGACACACGGGTGCTGGCTGAGCGCTGGGTGGAAGGTGCTGAATATACTGCCGCGGTTTTGAAAGATGAGATGTTGCCTTTGATCCGTTTGGAAACGCCACATCAGTTTTATGACTATCAAGCCAAATATGCTGCGGATACCACCAGTTATCACTGTCCTTGTGGTCTGCCTGAAGCAGAGGAGAAAAAGCTTCAGGCACTTTGCAGGCAGGCCTTTGATGCTGTGGATGCCAGCGGTTGGGGCAGGGTGGATCTGATGCTTGATCAAGATCAGCAACCCTGGCTGATTGAAGTCAACACCATACCCGGTATGACCGACCATAGTCTGGTGCCGATGTCTGCAAAAGTAGCTGGATACTCATTCAATGAGTTGGTGCTGCATATTCTTGAAACCACGCTTGAGGCGAAGCGATAGAGATGAATACAAAGCGCCGTAGAGCAAAAGAGCAGAAAACGGTCACTCTCACTGAGAAGAGCATGGTTTGGCTGAAACCTGCATTGATGACTTTGATCGTGTTCTCGCTACTTGTGTGGGGAGGCAAACAACTCAATGATCCTGGCGTGATGCCTGTGCGGACAGTGGGTGTAGACGGAGAGATGCGCTTTATCAAAAGAGAGCGTTTGGAGCAGGTCGTGGCGCAGGCAGTGAATGGCAGTTTTTTCAGTGTCGATTTAAAACGCATGCAGGAACATATCGAACGTATGCCTTGGGTCAAACGTGCCAGTGTACGTCGGGTCTGGCCCGATACCCTGAGAGTTCAGGTCACCGAGCATACGCCACTGGCCTATTGGGGAAAAGAGGCGATGGTCAGCCAGTTGGGGGTGGTCTTCACACCAGAACTACTGCCTGAATTGAAAGGTTTGGTGAAGCTGGTGGGTGAAGCCCAGCATGCCAAAACCATAACCCGGGAGTTTCAACGCATGCACACCCTGCTTGAAACCATCGGATTGAAATTGACCCATGTCTGGGTGGATGCACGACAGGCATGGCGTATCAAAACAGACAATGAAGTAACTCTGCAATTGGGGCGGCGGGATGTAATACCGAGACTGACGCGTTTTGTGCGTCTCTATCCGGATCTTATAGCCCAGCGGGGTCGTCAGCCAGGTGAAGTCGATTTGAGGTATACGAACGGCTTTTCTGTGCATTGGGTGCCAGATGAAGAGCAGACCGCGCATAGCATGGGATCTATTGGGAATGGTGCGATATCGAGCAGTACAGATTCCCATTACAAATTGAGGACAACGGGCGAAAGTCACGGGTAGATGTAATGACAAAACGAAGTGAGAAAAACCTGATTATCGGGCTCGACATCGGCACCTCAAAGGTGGTGGCAATTGTTGGCGAGATTAAAGCGGACAATGGAATCGAAATCATTGGAATCGGCTCCCACCCCTCCCGTGGCTTGAAAAAAGGTGTGGTGGTGAATATCGAATCCACAGTGCAATCAATTCAGCGTGCCGTAGAAGAGGCAGAGTTGATGGCGGGTTGTGAGATTCACTCGGTCTATGCAGGCATTGCCGGTAGCCATATCCGCAGTCTCAATTCTCACGGGATTGTCGCCATCAAAGACAAAGAGGTGAGTCAGAGCGATGTGGAGCGGGTGATTGACGCAGCTCGCGCAGTTGCGATCCCGGCGGACCAAAAGATTCTGCACATCCTTCCCCAGGAGTTCATCATCGATGAGCAAGAGGGTATCCGGGATCCTGTCGGTATGTCCGGGGTACGCCTGGAGGCCAGGGTTCATATGGTTACCGGTGCAGTGAGTGCGGCACAGAATATTGTTAAATGTGTACGGCGATGTGGACTTGAAGTTGATGATCTGATTTTAGAGCAGCTGGCCTCCAGCTACTCGGTACTGAGTGATGATGAGAAAGAGCTGGGTGTCTGCCTGGTCGATATTGGTGGTGGAACAACCGATATTGCTGTTTTCACTGGCGGCTCCATACGTCACACCGCAGTGATCCCCATCGCGGGAGACCAAGTGACAAATGACATTGCTGTGGCCCTGCGTACACCGACACAGCATGCAGAAGATATCAAGATTAAATACGCCTGCGCATTAACCCAGCTGGCAACCAGCGATGAGACCATCGAGGTGCCCAGTATTGGAGAGAGACCACCGCGCAGGTTATCCCGTCAGACTCTGGCGGAGGTGGTTGAACCAAGATACGAAGAATTGATGACCCTGATCCAGGCCGAACTGCGACGTAGTGGCTTTGAAGATGTTATTGCTGGCGGTGTAGTGCTGACTGGCGGCAGTTCAAAAATGGAGGGGGTGATTGATCTTGCGGAAGAGGTCTTTCACATGCCGGTGCGATTGGGTGTGCCGCAATATGTCAGTGGATTGGCTGATGTAGTGCGGAATCCTATCTATTCGACTGGTGTGGGATTGTTATTGTTCGGTCAACGAAACCGGGCCCAAGGGGGACGGGAGTTGGCAAATGAGGGAAGCCTGAAAGCAATTTGGGAAAGAATGAAACATTGGTTTCAAGGCAATTTTTAAGATTTTTTATTGACATCTGTTAGGCGCGACAGACGCGGAGGTAGACCATGTTCGAATTGATGGATACACACAGTCAAAATGCTGTGATTAAAGTAATTGGTGTTGGCGGCGGTGGCGGAAACGCTATAAACCATATGCTGACGGGAGAGATTGAGGGT
This sequence comes from Candidatus Thiodiazotropha sp. AKAK3, assembly GCF_058244645.1. Lineage (NCBI taxonomy): Bacteria > Pseudomonadati > Pseudomonadota > Gammaproteobacteria > Chromatiales > Sedimenticolaceae > Candidatus Thiodiazotropha > Candidatus Thiodiazotropha sp. AKAK3. The sequence continues at coordinate 37,973 of NZ_JBSYOQ010000067.1, read as the reverse complement.
GTCGATTTCATCTGTGCTAACACAGATGCCCAGGCACTTCGCAATAGTGAAGTACGTACCTTGCTGCAGTTGGGTTCAGATATCACCAAGGGATTGGGTGCCGGAGCTAACCCGGAGATTGGACGACAGGCTGCTCTGGAGGATAGAGACCGGATCGAGGAGGCACTTGATGGTGCCGATATGGTCTTTATCACTGCCGGCATGGGGGGTGGAACAGGTACTGGTGCTGCACCTGTGGTAGCTCAGGTGGCAAAGGATCTGGGCATCCTGACAGTGGCCGTGGTGACCAAGCCCTTCGGCTTTGAAGGGGGCAAACGGATGAGGATTGCAGAACAGGGTATGGAAGACCTGGGAAAACATGTCGACTCTCTGATCACCATTCCCAACGAGAAGCTTCTAGCGGTTCTGGGCAAGGAGATGAGTCTGCTGAATGCCTTCAAATCTGCCAACGATGTGCTCCTGCACGCTGTTCAGGGTATCGCGGAGCTGATTACCCGCCCTGGCCTGATCAATGTGGATTTTGCCGACGTGAAAACGGTTATGTCCGAAATGGGGGCTGCCATGATGGGCTCCGGTGAAGCCAATGGTGACAATCGGGCACGGGAAGCCGCAGAACGAGCCATCCGAAGTCCGCTGCTGGAAGATGTCAATCTGGCCGGTGCGAAAGGCATACTGGTCAACATCACTGCAGGACTCAATCTGGCAATTGGCGAATTTGATGAAGTCGGCACAACTGTACGTGAATTTGCAGATGACGATGCCACTGTGGTGGTCGGAACGGTAATCGATCCGGATATGCAGAATGATATGCGCGTGACCGTTGTGGCAACCGGGCTGGGCATGGGTGAACGAGCCACAACGGAGTTACCAAAACCTGCAAAGGTAGAGGATCTGGCACCAGTCAAACTAATCGATAGCGAAGATCCACAGCAGGTTCCGGATGACTATCGGGAGCTTGATCGACCCACAGTGTTGCGAAATGGCAACAGCGGCCGCAGTGCTGCGGTGGCAACTGCAGATGGCAACCTGGACTACCTGGATATTCCTGCCTTTTTACGTCGCCAGGCAGATTAGTGTAGAATCTTCCTGGTTACAGTGAGATGACAGGTTTTGGTCGCGTGTTTCAATAGGTTGGGAATATAACTGTTTTTACAGTTCTCCCACCTGTGGTAGCATTCGCGCTTTTTTCTGGGGCAAATACCCGGTTTCGTTAATGGGAGCTGCGAGTCGATGATTTGGCAACGTACGTTGAAGAATGTGATACGCGCTACAGGTGTAGGGCTGCATACCGGGGAGAAGGTATACCTTACCCTGCGACCTGCTGCTCCTGATACAGGGATTATTTTCAGGAGGGTAGATCTCGATCCGCCGGTTGAGATTCGTGCATGTGCTGAAAATGTCGGAGATACGCGTCTCTCCAGTACCCTGGTTCAGAATGGGGTGAGAGTCTCCACTGTAGAACATCTGCTCTCAGCCTTGGCTGGACTGGGTATCGATAATGCCTATGTGGATGTCAGCGCTGCAGAAGTGCCGATCATGGACGGAAGTGCCGGACCTTTTGTTTTTCTGCTGCAGTCTGCGGGCGTCGAAGAGCAAAACAAGGCCAAGCGGTTCATCCGTATTAAACGTAAAGTGGAAGTGCAGGAAGGCGACAAGCGCGCCTGTTTCGAACCTTTTGATGGCTTCAAAGTCTCTTTTTCCATCGACTTTGACCATCCTGCATTCAAGGAACGTTCTCAATTTGCCACGATTGATTTCTCATCTACCTCTTTTGTCAGAGAGGTCAGTCGGGCGAGAACCTTCGGCTTTTTACGTGATATCGAGATGTTGCGGCAGAAGGAGTTGGCCTTGGGCGGCAGCCTGGACAATGCGGTAGTGGTTGATGACTACCGGGTAATGAACACAGATGGTCTGCGTTACGAAGATGAATTCGTAAAGCATAAGATCCTGGATGCAATTGGTGACCTCTATCTGCTGGGACACAGCCTGGTTGGTGCCTTTAGCGGGCACAAATCCGGACATGCCTTGAACAACCGCCTGCTGCGTGAGTTGATTCTGCAGGAAGATGCCTGGGAGGAGATCACCTTTGATGAGCCTGAAAATGCACCGATCTCTTACATGCAGCCTGCACATTTGACCGCGACTTAAATAACCAGGCTATCAAGCCTCCCCGGTGTTTAACCTGGGTGGCTTGATAGCATCAGCCTCCCGTCACGCTACTCCCCATGTCTGCTCAGCTTCAGCAGAGCCTCGCTCAATTTGGGGTCACTGATCGAAGCCGCTGTATGGCGCAGCATTTCACTGTTTTCACTACTCAAGCAGCGCATCCTCTGTTTTGGCCTCGACGGAGCGGCAGATTGGTTGGGTAGTATGCGTGTGCGTACCCTTTCAATCGTCAAGCCCTCTCTCTTCAGCTGAGCAATCAGTTGTGGTGTGGCATAGCGTAACCGGCTCGCCCAGACAGGGGAAGATACGAATAGACTGAGGGTGCCTGCCTGTAGCACGGTAGCCTTTAACTGTTGATCCAAAGGTGCAGGCAGGTTCGACCTGACTCGCTTGCAGAGTGCGTCGTAATCAGCCAGTTTCCGACCTAACTTCGCAGGGGTCGAGCTGCGATCAACGATGTTTCTCAGCGATTTCATAGCGCGAGCTTAGAGCAGATTTAAAGAAAAAACATCACATTTTCTTTGGAAAGTGGTAAAGTTCGAAGGTTTTTGACCGAAGAAGTGTAGTAGAACAGTCTGACTTTGATGATTATTTAGTAATGAAAATCATATATTTACGTGGTGCTGGACAAGATTATGGGGTGGCCTCCAGGTGGCTCCTGCCTGCTGTTTTTCTGGGACTTGCTCTCCTGTTTGGCATGGCAATGTTGTGGGCTGGTTATCAAATGGGGGTCAGTGATACTGAATTCCCTGAACATCAGCTTGTTACCAGTCTGAAGAACAGTTTCGACCGGGAGCGTCTGCTTCTGGAGGATGCTAAACGGGATACCCAGAGTGGTATAGATGCATTGGCGATCCGGGTTGGCCAGATTCAATCCCAGTTGCTGCGTCTAGATGCGCTCGGCGAACGTTTAGTGACTATTGGTGGGTTGGATAAGGGTGAGTTCAGTTTTGAAATTGCGCCCGCACTTGGTGGACCTGACGCAAAATCCTCACTCAGTCAGGCTTCGGCACTCCCGGATCTTTTGCTGGAGATGGCACAGCTGGAAGAGATGATCGACCATCGATATCAACAGCTTAATCTGGTCGAGGATCTGATTATGAATTCGAATCTTGAGGATTCGCTTCATCCTGCAGGTCGTCCAGTGAAAAAAGGCTGGATCTCATCCTACTTTGGCATGCGTAATGATCCTTTTACCGGTAAGCGGGCAATGCACAAAGGCATGGACTTCGCTGGCAAGGATGGATCAGATGTGGTCGCTGTGGCTGCGGGTGTTGTCACCTGGGCCGATGATCGCTATGGCTACGGCAAATTGGTCGAAGTCAATCATGGTAAGGGTTATATCACCAGGTATGGACACAATTCTGAGGTGGTGGTAGAGATTGGTGATCGGGTCAAGCAGGGGCAGGTGATTGCCAGAATGGGCTCCACCGGTCGTTCAACAGGGCCTCATGTCCATTTTGAAGTGGTGCGTAAGGGCAAAATTGTCGATCCCACAAAATATATTCTATCGAAACGAAATAAAAGTTGATTCTCAGGGTTTCTCTCTGGTTTTACGACTCCCTGAAGCTGTGATGGCTGTAATAGGCCACTCATTTGGCACTCTTTGACAGGTTAACCCAGACCAGCGGTTGAATTGCCAGCCGTTGACCCCCACTTATGGATCTAATAATACAAAGCGTGTCCTTCTTCATCACCACTGCATGCTGTATGATCGCAAACATTTCGCATTCTGACGGAAGCCCCGATTAATGGTTAGTAAAATCTTTACAAAGATCTTCGGCAGTCGTAATGATCGACTGGTAAAACGAATGACTAAAACGGTCTCCCAGATCAATTCTCTGGAGTCCGAAATTGAAAAGCTCTCGGAAGAGGCGCTGCAACAGAAAACATCGGATTTCCGTGCCAGGCTGGAAGCGGGGGATTCACTGGACAGCCTGATGCAGGAGGCGTTTGCCGTCGTCCGAGAAGTTGGGCGGCGAGTGATGCAGATGCGTCACTTCGATGTACAGATGATCGGTGGCATGGTGCTGCATCAGGGCAAGATCGCAGAGATGCGTACCGGTGAGGGTAAAACCCTGGTGGCAACCCTGGCAGCTTACCTTAATGCCTTGCCCGGCAAGGGTGTCCATGTGGTGACGGTGAACGACTACCTGGCGCGTAGAGACGCAGCCTGGATGGGCAGAATCTACCACCATTTGGGATTGAGCACTGGGGTAATCAACTCGTCCGGTGGCATGGGGCCGGATAGCTCATCCTTTATCTACGACCCTGAATACGATGGTTCAAATGGTGGTTACCTGCATCTGCGTCCAGCGACCCGCCGTGAGGCATACGGAGCAGATATCACCTACGGTACGAATAATGAGTATGGCTTTGATTATCTGCGAGATAATATGGCCTTCAGTGCCGATCAGCGGGTGCAGCGCCCACCTTTTTTCGCGATTGTCGACGAGGTTGATTCGATACTCATCGATGAGGCGCGTACGCCACTGATTATCTCTGGGCCTACAGATGATTCCTCAGAGCTCTACAAGGCAGTCAACCATATAATTCCTCGCCTGACTCGTCAGGACCCGATCACCAATGAAGAGGGTAAACCCGATTTTGGCCCTGGTGATTTTTCAGTGGATGAGAAGGCCCGTCAGGTCTATTTCAGTGAAGAGGGCCACCAGCATGTAGAAGAGATGCTCACCGAAGCGGGTCTTCTGGAAGAGGGCGCGAGTCTCTACGATAGTGGCAACATCATTCTCATGCACCACGCCAACGCGGCGCTGCGCTCACACGCCTTGTTTCAGCGCAATGTGGACTATATCGTCAAAGATGGTCAGATAATCATCGTCGACGAGTTTACCGGCCGTACCATGCCCGGTCGCCGTTGGTCGGATGGTCAGCATCAGGCTGTTGAGGCAAAGGAAGGGGTTGAGATTCAGAATGAAAATCAGACCCTGGCATCGATTACTTTTCAGAACTACTTCCGTCTCTATAAAAAACTCTCCGGCATGACCGGTACTGCAGATACTGAAGCCTTTGAATTTCAGCAGATCTACGGTCTGGAAGTGGTGGTTATTCCAACCAACCAACCGATGATCCGTAAGGATATGGGCGACCTGGTCTATCTCACCCCCGAGGAGAAGTATCAGGCGATTCTGGAGGATGTTCAGGATTGTGTGAAGCGGGGGCAGCCGGTTCTGGTTGGTACGGCATCGATTGAGTCTTCTGAGCTGGTTTCAGAGCTGCTTGAGAAAGCGAAAGTACCGCATAAGGTACTGAACGCCAAACATCATGAGCAGGAAGCTGCAATTGTCGCCCAGGCCGGGCGTCCAGGTGCTGTGACCATCGCCACCAACATGGCGGGCCGTGGTACCGATATCGTGCTCGGCGGTAACCTGGAGACCGAACTCGAAGACTTGGGTGAAGAGCCAGGCAGTGATGCAGTGAAAGCGCATACCGAGTCGTGGGGTAAGATTCACAAACAAGTGCTGGAATCGGGTGGGCTGCACGTTATTGGTACTGAGCGTCATGAGTCCCGACGTATCGATAACCAGCTTCGTGGCCGTTCCGGACGTCAGGGAGATCCCGGATCAAGCCGCTTCTATCTCTCTTTGCAGGATAACCTGATGCGGATCTTTGCATCCGATAAAGTGGGTGGTCTGATGCAGAAGCTGGGGATGGAAAAAGGCGAGGCGATCGAACACCCGTGGGTCTCCCGAGCAATTGAGAATGCTCAACGCAAAGTGGAAGGACGCAACTTCGATATTCGAAAGCAGTTGCTTGAGTATGACGATGTCGCCAATGACCAGCGCAAAGTGGTCTATGAGCAGCGCAATGAGTTGATGGATACCTCGGATATCTCCGATTCCGTTACAGCTCTGCGTGAAGATGTGCTGGATCAAGTGTTCCATGCCCATATTCCCCGTGACAGTATTGAAGAGCAGTGGGATGTACCTGGGTTGAGTGAGGCTCTGGCTGAGGCATTCAGTGGCGAATGGCCGATACAGAGTTGGCTTGATGAAGATAGTGATCTGCATGAAGAGACCCTCAAGCAGAAGATCATGCAGACTCTGATCTCAGGGTATGAGGAGAAGCAGGCACTGGTTGGCGAAGAAAATATGCGCCAGTTTGAAAAGGCGATGATGCTGCAAACCGTGGATGGCCACTGGAAAGAGCATCTTGCGGCGATGGACTATCTGCGTCAGGGCATTCACCTGCGGGGCTATGCTCAGAAAAATCCCAAACAAGAGTACAAACGTGAAGCCTTTGCCATGTTTTCCAGCATGCTGGATAGCATCAAGCTGGAGGTGACAACCTTGCTCTCCAAGGTTCAGGTACAGATGCCTGAAGAGTTGGCCTTGCAGGAGCAGCAATCCAGAGCGGATGAGTTTGAGTTCAAACATGAGACTTTTGAAGGGCTCTCTGGTGGACCTGAGTCTGGAGAGGCGGAGCAGGAGCACGACCCATCCCAGCAGCCCTTTGTCCGTGATGGGCGTAAGATTGGCCGCAATGAGCCCTGTCCCTGCGGTTCAGGCAAAAAATATAAGCAGTGTCATGGCAGATTGAGTTGAGATGGTTGATTCAGGGTTTTCAGTTCCGGGTGTAAGACTTGGAGTAACCGCTGCAGAGATTCGCTATCAAGGTCGAAATGACCTGTTAGTCATTGAGCTGGCGGATGGCGCGGAGTGTGCAGCAGTATTCACGCGTAATGCATTTTGTGCTGCACCTGTGCAGCTGGCAAAGGATCATCTACAGCGGGGCGCCCCCAGGCTGCTATTGATCAACTCTGGAAACGCCAATGCAGGAACTGGCCAACAGGGCGTTGATGACGCTGTACGCTGCTGCCAGGAGCTGGCTGATCTAGCTGGTTGTGAAACTCACCAAGTAGTGCCATTTTCAACCGGAGTAATTGGCGAACTTCTACCTGTTGAGCGGATGCTGCAAGCTTTTCCAAATGCTCTGGAGGGATTGACCAAAGAGGGTTGGGAGTCGGCATCTCAAACCATCATGACTACGGATACCCGGCCAAAGCTGGCCTGCCGTAGTTTTGAGGTGGATGGTGTCAAGGTCCAGGTAACCGGTATGGCTAAAGGATCTGGCATGATTCGTCCGGATATGGCCACCATGTTGGCCTATGTGGCTACCGATTTGAAGGTCTCCCCGGATCTATTGCAAAACTGCCTTAATCTGGCAGTAGCCCCCTCATTCAACAGCATTACTGTCGATGGCGATACTTCAACCAATGATGCCTGCGTGCTGATTGCCAGTGGCGCAAGTTCTCTGCCTCCAGTGACAGATGAGCAGTCACCTGTCTATCAACAACTGGCGCAGATGGTGCTTGAAATCTGCATGGAACTCGCCAGAGAGATCGTTGCTGATGGCGAAGGTGCTACCAAACTTGTTGAAGTGGAGGTTGTTGGTGCAAGCAGCGTGAAAGAGGCCGAGGATGTGGCCTATACCATAGCCCACTCTCCTCTGGTAAAGACTGCGCTGTTCGCCTCTGATCCGAATTGGGGAAGAATTCTGGCGGCGGTAGGCCGTGCCGGTGTCGAGAATCTGGTGATTGATGACGTGAGGATCTGGCTGGATGATCTCTGTATCGTTCGTCAGGGTGGACGGGCATCCGATTATACAGAAGAGGCGGGTCAAGCTGTGATGCAGCGTTCTAACATTACCATTCGTGTCGAGCTGGCTCGGGGTGATGCCTCAACAAAGGTACTGACCTGCGACCTATCCTACGATTATGTGAAAATTAATGCAGAATATCGTACCTAGTATGACGCACCGCACTAGTTGCCGCGCGGTAAGTTTGGAAACCCTCAGCCGGTCCAAATGCCCCATTTTTAAAGCCCATTCAGCCTGAAGACACTCTGTTTCATAACTCCTAACGTGCGGTAAGCATATTACGTAGGATGTGGTGAGGTACGAACCGCATCATTGATGTTCGTGAGCCACTGTATTCTGTTGTTGATGCGGTTCGCACAGCTCACCACATCCGCAATTACGAATTTTATCGGCAAAAAGATATAAGAGACCGGTGCGCCTGTCCTCTACCCATACCCGTGAACAAGTAGCCTGGATGGAGTGCAACGGAATCCGGGAGGGCTTGAACGTTGAACGTCCCGGATTCCGTTGCACTCCATCCAGGCTACCTTATAAAGCAAAGATGTGGGACACTCGAAAAAAATATTCCACCATATTCCAAGAATATGAGAAGTTTTATGTGGAGCGCCAAATTACCATCGTAGTTTTTTCTTATTAGGACTTGACAGGTTTTTTGGAAGTAACCAGCATGGCACGCATACCGAAGCAGGAAATCTCCGTTTGCCTGTATTGTGCTTCGTTAACAATTATCAACCTGGTTCCACTCTGAGTTAACATCGATGGTCATTCAAGTCGCTGCTGCTGCAATTTTCGATACCTGTGGCAGGGTATTGGTCAGTAAGCGGGCTGAGCATACGCATCAGGGTGGTTTATGGGAGTTTCCCGGCGGAAAATTAGAGCCAGGGGAGAGCACTGAAGCTGCACTTTCCAGAGAACTCAAAGAAGAGCTCGGAATTATTCCCACTGAATATGAGCCGCTGATCAGAATAAGACATGCTTATGATGAGCGGGAGATAGTACTCGATTTTTTTCGTGTCGCGACCTATCGGGGTGAGGCAGCAGGGTTGGAAGGTCAGCCTCTGCGTTGGCTGCTACCTAACGAGATGGTGCCTGAAGAGTTCCCTGCCGCAGACCGTCCAGTCATCACCGCACTGCAACTGCCAAAACGCTATCTGATTACTGGATCAGATCCAAGTGATTCCACGGCTTTTCTGCAAAGTCTGTCTGATGCGATAACACAAGGTATTCAGCTTGTACAACTGCGCGCCCATCAATTATCGGATGCGGCTTATCGGCAATTGATGAGTGAAGCGCTTGCTATGTGTCGGTCGAGAGAGGTTAAGCTACTACTGAATCGCGCTGAAAGGGTTTTGGATTGGCATGGGGAAGCGGATGGTATTCATCTAACCTCTAGGAATTTAATGTCACTTTCCCGGCGACCATCAGGATCTGGGGTGATTGGTGCATCCTGTCATCAGATGGATGAGTTGAAAAAGGCAGAAAGCCTTGGGCTCGACTATGTACTGCTTTCACCTGTTCAGGTCACCGCTTCACACCCGGCAGCTCCAAGCCTTGGCTGGTCAAGTTTTTCTGCCTGGGTGGATCAGGTTAACCTGCCGGTTTATGCTTTGGGTGGTATGAGAGCAGATGACCTGCCTCAAGCGCTATCAAATGGTGCTCAGGGTATTGCCGGTATCACTACTTTTTGGTCTCAGTCGTTAAATCCATAGTCTTCAATCAAACGCTTTAAGGCCTCGATCTTCTCCTCTGAATGATCAATAAATTCGAGTCCGGAGTCATAAAATGCGGTGTTTATATCTTTTGAGCTCCAACGGCATATTGCTTTGAAATTCAAAAATTTAAGTTCATCTTCGCTCTCTGGGAGGTTGATCTTGAGGCTAAGTTTTTCGCCAGTCGGTATCGGTTTTTCACCAATCAACATCATGCCTTGGGCGTTGATATCAACCACTTGGCCCAAAGGTGTATTGTTTTCTGAATTCCAAACTCTCAGGTAGTAGATCAGGTGGCGACGTTTAACTGTGCGTCGGTCTTCGGGCTTCAGCTCGTTCGCATGGATGTGCTCTGTGGGCGTTTTTATATACATCTTTTAAACCTGATCAGTGATATGGTTTGGCTGGATCGTCGACGGAAATTGATTGAACAGGACAACCAGATTGGATCGACTCTCACTGTATGATAGTGGCTGATAGAGATTCTGCAATCAAGGATAATTGATCTTCATCAAACAATCGGAATATCCTACTATTAACCCGGTGAGCAAATAGATTACTTTCAGAGCTTCAAGCATGTTCTTGATCATGACGCGGCTCACTGCGGCTGAGAGTTAACTATTTGGTCGTCTGTTTAATAAGCTCAAATAAGATTCCATTAAGTCCAAAAGTGGAAATTAAATCTTAAACGAGATATTAAATTTAGTGCAGCACAAGAAGTGTCTGGATATGATGTTCTGCTGATTGCAGACAGATTGTGCTTGGTTTTGGTAGCAGATTAATGTGTGCCGGATTAATAAATATTGCAAAGCATGTAGAGCGGAGTTTATAGAGAGGGTGTTAGTGTCAGGGAGCTGCTCTGTCTTGCATTTAAGGAAGACATGCCATGTTTAAAAAATTCTTCGAACAGAGCTTACTAGCCAATTCGGAGTATCAACAGGCGTTAGTTCGTCTGGGTATCTGGTTTTTTTGCTGTTTCTCAATGTGGTTTGCAATTAAAACGAATCACTATTCAGTTGATTTGCCACTGCTTATTGCCCTCTATTCCACCTATTTTACCTACTTTATTTTGCTCTTGATCAGTATTGTGATCTGGCCAAAAATGCCCTACCGGGTAGATGTCGATCTTATAGTTGATATCAGTGCAACCAGTCTGGCGATATTCCTGACATCAGATGCATTCAGCCCTTTCTATCTGATTTATCACTGGATCTATATCTCATATGGCATCAGATATGGTGCCAGGCAGCTGCTGATCGCTTCGGTACTGAGTTTCATCTCCTACAGTATGCTTCTTATCTATCTGCAACAATGGCAACAACACATTCTGGAAGCCTTTGTTTTTGTACTATTGCTACTTGTCATTCCAGCCTATCAGTACGCCCTGTTGCGCCAACTGCACCAGGCTAAGCACGAGGCTATGTTGGCCAAGAAGGCGAGAGGTAATTTCCTTGCGACCATGACACATGAACTGCGTACCCCACTGGTTGGTGTAATGGGTATGGCCAGATTACTGCAAAATACACCACTGGATGCGGAACAAAAGGAGTATGTGCAATCCATTAATGGCTCAGTGAGACTGCTCAGGTCAATGATCAGCGACGTACTTGATCTGTCGAAAATAGATGCCAACAAGTTGGAGTTGACTAACGAATGGTTCGATATCTACGAATTGGTAAAGAATATCTCCTCAAGTCTGGCCTCAGAAGCCCAAGGGAAGAAGCTGGAGATGTACTGTTGGATCGATCCTGAACTACCTCAACAATTGTATGGTGATCGACTCAGAGTCACTCAGATTCTGTTCAATATGGTGGGTAATGCAATAAAGTTTACTGACCAAGGATATGTCTGTTTGCGGGTCAATTTGTCAGAAGGGAGTGCTGAAGTTCCAGCCCGCCATATCCTGTTTGAGGTTGAAGACAGCGGGATAGGTATCCCAGAGGAGAAATTAGCTGAGATTTTCAATGCCTACTGGCAGGCGGATGAGAGCAATCAGCAGAAACGTTTTGAAGGTGCGGGTCTTGGTACCTCGGTGATTCGGGATCTGACACGTTTGATGAAGGGGCAGGTTAATGTCATCAGTAGCCCGGGAGAAGGAACTAAATTCAGTGTTCGTTTGCCCTTGCTGGGAGATGAAACTACTAACGAGGCCTATCAGGAAGTAGTGCCGATGGCACAAAAATACCCACTGCTGAAAGATAAAAAAGTACTGATTTATGATCAGGATCCCAATGCCATGCAGATACACCTGCAGATTGTTGATGAGCTTGGTATGAAGGCACTATCAGCAAATGAGTTGAACCGATTTTGCCGACAGCTTGATAAGAATCCAGATTTTCTATTGGTTTGTGATTCGTTCAATGACAACGCCATCAAGCAGGTTAGCCGCTGCGTCAACACAAAAGAACCTTCGATTCCAATGATTTTGGTGGGCTATCGTACTGAAAATCTCAGTTATGCCTCGATCAGTACGCCAGTCTTGATTAAGCCTTTTCTCAGTATGGATCTGGCTCAGACAGTGATGGATCTTTTAGTCCCTCATTATGAACAGAGTTCAGATATCAGTGAGAATCGTGATCAGGGTATTAATGATCGCGCCATTAACATATTACTTGCAGACGACAATGTTATTGCTTCAAAGGTGTTGGCAACTCTACTGAAGCAGCGTGGGCATCAGGTCAAAGTGACCAGAAACGGCAAGGAGGCTTTACAGGCACTTAATGAGAAAGAGTATGAGCTGGCGTTTATCGACTTGTGTATGCCTGATGTGGATGGCATAGAGTTCACTCGTCTCTACAGGGAGCGGGAATCCCAAAGCCGATATATGACTATCTATGCCCTGACGGCGAATAGTGTCGAGGATATGATGGAGCTATGTATTCGGGTTGGTATGGATGGTTTTCTCACAAAACCGGTCGAGCCTGAGGTGTTGGACAGCATCATAGAGCGCCACCTCAATGGCCGAACCGATGCCAAGCACTGGTTGCCAGCCCCAGGCTGAACGCGGTTAACCCGCATTCGGCCTGTAGTATGGCTCAGAGTGTTACCAAATTCACTCTCAGCTCTAGTGGGCTACGCGGCTCGCTAGTATGAAGCTCCAAACTAGAGCTGCAGTGCTTGCCAGATCTTTAGACAGTGTGCTGATTGGTTCATGGTGTAAAAATGTAATCCAGGCGCTCCCCCGGCAAGCAGGCGTTCGCACATCGCGGTCACCACTTCAGCCCCATAACTGCGGATCGATTCCAGATCATCGCCATAGCCTTCCAGTCGCTTTCTAAGCCAACGGGGAATCTCTGTGCCACATGCATCGGAGAATCTGGCCAGCTGGGTGAAGTTAGTAATTGGCATAATGCCCGGTACGATGGGAATCTCTATCTGTAGTCTGTGACATTCATCGAGGAAGCGAAAATAGGCATCTGCATTGTAAAAATATTGGGTGATCGCGCTGTTTGCACCGGCTTCGACCTTTCCTTTGAAATGTTGTAGATCCTGTTCCGGAGTGGCTGCCTGAGGGTGGAATTCAGGATAGGCTGCCACTTCAATATGAAAATAGTCACCAAAGGTCTCACGGATCAGTTCCACCAATTGATTGGCATGATTGAGTTCACCCAGGCCGCCAAGACCTATCCCGGAAGGCAGATCGCCACGCAGTGCCACCAATCGACGAATGCCTTGATCCCGGTAGCGTTCCAAGAGTTCGATGATTTCACTCTTGTCGGCACCGATACAGGAGAGATGGGGAGCAGTGTCGATCTTTTTCTCTACCAACCAGTCTACGGTATCGAAGGTACGCTGTTGGGTGGAACCGCCAGCGCCATAGGTGACAGAAAAGAAAGCTGGATTGAGTGTTTGTAACTTTTCTACATTTGTTTTTAGGTTTTCAAACCCCTTTTCCGTTTTTGCAGGGAAGAGTTCGAAGCTGAAGATTTGCTGTTTTAATTGATCATTCATGACAAGCGGCTACCGCAACAAGAGTAGTTTGGAAGATGGTTGACCGATTCAAGCCGGTCAACCATCTCGCTGTAACAGACAGAGGCAGGTTGTTTAATAGCGATAGTGCGCAGGCTTATAGGGGCCTTCCACAGGTACGCCAATATAGTCTGCCTGCTCATCCGACAGGGTGGTCAGGTTCGCACCGATCTTGGCGAGATGCAGTCTGGCAACCTCTTCATCGAGCTTCTTGGGTAATACATAGACCTTGTTTTCGTAATCACCAGTACGGGTGAAGAACTCGATCTGTGCCAACACCTGATTGGAGAATGAGTTGGACATTACAAAGCTGGGATGACCAGTTGCGCAGCCTAGATTGACCAAGCGGCCTTCTGCCAACATGATGATCCGTTTACCGTCTGGAAAGATGACGTGATGAACCTGTGGTTTGATCTCTTCCCACTGGTACTGTTTGATGCCGGCAATATCGATTTCATTGTCGAAGTGGCCGATATTGCAGACGATAGACTGGTTTTTCATCGCAGCCATGTGATCGTGGGTGATAATCTTGAAGTTGCCGGTGGTGGTGACGAAGATATCGGCCAGAGGTGCAGCCTCCTCCATGGTAACCACCCGGTAACCCTCCATCGCCGCCTGTAAGGCGCATATGGGGTCGATCTCTGTCACCCATACCGTTGCACCCAGACCACGCAGGGATTGGGCGCAGCCCTTGCCTACGTCGCCATAACCGGCCACCAGTGCGATTTTTCCGGCAATCATCACATCAGTCGCCCGTTTGATACCATCAACCAGAGATTCGCGGCAGCCGTAGAGGTTGTCGAACTTGGATTTGGTGACCGAGTCGTTGACGTTCATTGCCGGGAACAGCAGGGTGCCCTGCTCCATCATCTGGTAGAGGCGATGTACACCCGTGGTTGTCTCTTCAGTTACCCCTTTGATCGACTCGGCCATACGGTGATAGCGCTTTGGATCCTCTTCAAGACTGCGCTTGAGAACACCGAGGATTACCTGCCACTCTTCTGCATCATCGGCTTTTGGCTCAGGCACGGCACCGGCGTCAGCAAACTCCACACCTTTATGCACCAGCAGGGTGGCATCTCCACCATCGTCGAGAATCATATTGGGGGATTCGCCATTAGGCCAGTTGAGAACCTGCTCTGTACACCACCAATACTCCTCCAGTGACTCCCCTTTCCAGGCATAGACCGGAATGCCCTCAGCGGCGATGGCAGCAGCTGCATGGTCCTGGGTTGAGAAGATATTACAGGAACACCAACGAACCTCAGCCCCCAGGGCAACCAGGGTTTCAATCAGCACAGCCGTCTGGATGGTCATATGCAGAGAGCCGGTGATACGGGCTCCCTTGAGGGGTTGTTGGGGGGCGTACTTTTCACGAATTGCCATCAGACCGGGCATTTCTGTCTCGGCAATGGCAATTTCGCGGCGGCCGAAATCGGCCAGGGAAATATCAGCAACTTTATAATCGGTGAACTCACTCATGGTAGTCATCTCCTGAATATCGTGAGTGAGCGCGGTTTTAATTTCATCACACTTCAACTCCGAGCCTGGCGGATCTGGATCCGTTGCAGCGCTCCTCGGAATGGAAGTTTGTTAATAATCTCGGTTAGAGTTTTGCATCCTCTCTGAGGATATCCGCTTTGTCTGTGTTCTCCCAGGTGAAACCTTCGTCCTCACGACCAAAATGGCCATAGGCAGCAGTCTTGCGGTATTTAATTGTATCTGTGTTCAATAGATCGAGCATCTTTAGGATGCCATAAGGCCGTAGATCAAAATGTTGGCGAACCAGTGCGACAATGGCCTCATCGGGAATTTTGCCTGTGCCAAAAGTCTCGACCATGATTGAAGTGGGTTCAGCCACGCCTATTGCGTAGGAGACCTGGATTTCACAACGATCAGCCAATCCCGCAGCAACGATGTTTTTTGCGACATAACGACCAGCGTAAGCCGCAGAACGGTCAACCTTGGAGGGGTCCTTGCCAGAAAAAGCGCCACCACCATGTCTTGCCGCACCGCCATAGGTATCAACGATGATCTTTCGACCGGTGAGGCCGCAATCACCTACCGGGCCACCAATCACGAAGCTGCCTGTGGGATTGATATGGATCTTGTCAGCGGGGCATTTGTCCAGCCACGCTTTTGGTAATACGGGCTGGATGATGTTCTCCATCACCGCTTCCTGAAGCTGCTTGTGATCTATGTCAGGATCGTGCTGGGTGGAGAGCACCACAGCGCCGATGCCAGTCACCTGGCCATCTTCATATTCAAGTGTTACCTGGCTTTTGGCGTCGGGGCGCAACCAGGGCAGAATGCCCGATTTACGAATTTCTGATTGACGATGCACCAGCCGATGGGCGTAGGTGATCGGCGCTGGCATCAACACATCCGTCTCGTTGGTTGCATAGCCAAACATCATGCCCTGGTCACCTGCACCCTGTTCTTCAGGGGCTGAGCGGTCGACACCCTGGGCAATATTGGCAGACTGTTTACCAATCAGGGACATCACGGCACAGGTTGAACCATCAAAGCCGACATCGGAACTGGTGTAGCCAATATCGCAAACCACACCACGAACCAGTTCGTCCAGGTCGATCCACGCTTCTGTAGTAATTTCCCCGGCCACCATGACAGCGCCAGTTTTAATCAGGGTTTCGCAGGCTACGCGAGCCCTGTCCGGATGGGGGTCCTGTTGCAGAATTGCATCCAGCATGGCATCGGAGATCTGGTCTGCAACTTTGTCCGGATGTCCTTCAGAGACCGACTCTGAGGTGAAAATGAAGTCTTTACTCATGGTTTACCTGATATTTTGTATGTCATTGGTATCACTGACTATATGATACAGCTATGTATGAACGGGCCAACACAAGGCGAAACCGGATTTTACACACCAGCCTGCTTTTTGCATAATGCCCCACCCTGATTCAATTCAATGTATTGAGCGTACTAATAATGGTCTCCCTACAGACACCGATTTGTGACTTTGATGCCGAGGCTCCGGATTTTGTTCTTCCCGGCGTCGATGGCAAGCAGTGGTCGCTGCAGCAATGCGCCGGAGAAAAAGGGTTGATGGTGATGTTTATCTGCAACCATTGCCCCTATGTCAAGGCAGTTATAGACCGAATTATACGGGATGCGAAGGATCTGGCAGAATTGGGTGTCAACTGTGTTGCGATTATGTCGAATGATCCTACAGATTACACCGAAGACTCCTTTGAAAATATGCGCCTCATCGCTGAGAATCTGAACTTTCCTTTTCCTTACTTGATTGACGAAACACAGCATGTGGCAAAGGCCTATGGTGCGGTTTGCACTCCTGATTTCTTTGGGTACAACGCTGAATTGAAGCTGCAATACCGGGGCAGATTGGATGAAAGTAAGAAGGAAGCAGCTGATCCCAAGGTGCGTCGTGACCTCTTCGAAGCGATGAAACAGGTGGCTGAGACGGGTAGGGGGCCACAGGATCAGATACCCAGTATGGGCTGTTCCATTAAGTGGCGGTAATATTCAACCCATTGAAATTGTTAACTAATTGCAGGTATTTTATTATGCATCAAGCCAGCTTATCGGCCATTAAAGCCAGCTGCTTTGCCCTAAGCTCATCGCTTGAGTCAGAATAGCGATCCTTTGCCCGAGCCGGTTTGAATTTGTCCTATTCAGTAAAGGGGAGTGACAGACAGAGGGGCAGCCAAAGGGTTACAGAACAAAGAATTTAGAAATTTAGCTGAAATCCGCAGTGTTAATACACCGCTGAGTTTCGAAACAAATAACCAAATCATTAATAAATCAGGAGGGGTCAATGTCCTCACGCAGAGAACTTGCCAACGCCATTCGTGCCCTAAGTATGGATGCTGTGCAAAAAGCCAATTCAGGTCATCCGGGTGCGCCCATGGGCATGGCCGATATCGCTGAAGTATTATGGAACAGCCACCTCAAACACAATCCAGCTAACCCGGATTGGGCCGATCGCGATCGCTTCGTGCTTTCTAACGGTCATGGTTCAATGTTGATCTATTCCTTGCTTCACCTCACTGGCTATGAGCTGAGCATCGATGATCTTAAGAATTTCCGTCAGCTTCATTCCAAAACACCGGGTCATCCGGAATATGGTTATGCGCCTGGTGTTGAGACTACCACTGGTCCACTTGGACAGGGCATCACCAATGCGGTGGGTATGGCCCTGGCAGAGAAGACCCTGGCGGCTCAATTCAACCAGCCCGGACATGATGTCGTTGATCACTATACCTATGTCTTCATGGGTGACGGCTGCATGATGGAAGGTATCTCCCATGAATCCTGCTCTCTGGCCGGGACCCTAGGTCTGGGTAAGCTGATAGCATTCTGGGATGACAACGGTATCAGTATCGATGGTGAAACCGAGGGATGGTTTACCGATGATACCCCAGCACGTTTCGAGTCCTATGGCTGGCAGGTGATTCGTGGTGTTGACGGACACGACGCCGACGCCATCAATCAGGCAATCGAGGCAGCTAAGGCCGATAGTGACAAGCCTTGCCTGGTCTGCTGCAAAACCACGATCGGTTTTGGATCTCCCAACCTGGCTGGCAGTCACGACTGTCACGGCGCACCTCTGGGTGCTGAAGAGATCGTTGCTACCCGTGAGCAGCTGGGATGGAAACACGATGCATTCGTTATACCCGATGAGATCTACCAGGGTTGGGATGCAAAAGCTTCCGGAAGCGAATCTGAAACTGCCTGGAATGAGAAGTTTGCTGCCTATCAGGCTGCATTTCCCGAGTTGGCTGCAGAGTTCAGTCGTCGTATGAGCGGTGATCTGCCGGATAACTGGGAAAGCGAAGCAAGCAAGTTTATCGCAGAGGTCAATGCAAAAGCAGAATCACCTGCGACACGTAAGGCATCACAGAATGCATTGAATGGTTATGGGCCACTACTGCCGGAATTCCTGGGTGGTTCTGCTGACCTGACCCCTTCAAATCTCACAGCATGGTCTGGTTCCAAGTCGATCACTGATGGCAATACCGATGGTAACTACATCTCTTACGGTGTTAGAGAGTTCGGTATGTCCGCGATTATGAATGGCGTGGCGCTGCATGGCGGATTCATCCCCTACGGCGGCACCTTTCTGATGTTTTCCGAGTATGCCCGTAATGCGTTGCGTATGGCGGCATTGATGAAGATTCAATCGATCTTTGTCTATACCCATGACTCTGTCGGCTTGGGTGAGGACGGACCTACCCATCAGCCTGTCGAGCAGATTCCTACCCTGCGTATGGTACCGAATATGGATGTCTGGCGTCCTTGTGATGCAGTTGAGACCGCAGTCGCATGGAAGGCAGCTGTCGAAAAGAGTGACGGCCCATCATGCCTGATCTTCTCTCGTCAAGGTCTGGCTCATCAGGATCGTACTGATGCCCAGATCGCAGACATCGCCAAAGGTGGTTATGTTGTTGCAGACTGTGACGGCACTGCTGAGGCAATTGTTATCGCTACCGGCTCTGAAGTTGATCTGGCAGTCAAAGCGGCTGCAGATTCCGGCAAGAAGGTGCGGGTAGTTTCGATGCCAAACACCAAACTGTTTGATGCACAGGATGCGGCTTACAAAGAGTCTGTACTCCCAGCAGCTGTAACCGCCCGTGTGGCAGTTGAAGCTGCAGTCACCGACGGCTGGTACAAATATGTTGGTATCAACGGCAAGGTCATTGGTATTGATCATTTTGGTGAATCTGCTCCAGCTGGCGAACTCTTCAAAGAGTTCGGTTTTACTGCTGAAAATGTGATTGCTGCGATCAATGAAGTGACCGCTTGAGATGATTGAGAGGCGCGTTATACGCGCCTCCATCCGACCCTAATAAATGAAAACTCTATAACTGTTTAACGGAGAATCGCTATGACTATCAAAGTAGGTATCAACGGTTTTGGCCGCATCGGCCGTATGGCATTCCGTGCTATCGCAAAAGACTTCCCTGGTATTGAAGTCGTTGGCATCAACGATCTGCTGGAACCTGACTATCTCGCCTACATGCTGAAGTACGATTCGGTTCATGGCAATTTCAATGGTGATGTGTCTGTAGATGGCAGCAACATGGTGGTCAACGGCAAAAAGATCCGCCTGACTGCAGAGCGCGATCCTGCTGACCTGAAATGGGACGAGATTGGTGCTGATCTGGTGATTGAGTGTACTGGCTTCTTCCTCACCGAAGAGACTTGTCAGAAGCACATCGACGCTGGCGCCAAAAAAGTCGTACAGAGTGCGCCTTCCAAGGATGCTACCCCAATGTTCGTTTATGGCGTAAACCACAATGAATACAGTGGTCAGGCCATCGTTTCAGCAGCTTCCTGTACCACCAACTGTCTGGCGCCTGTAGCCAAAGTACTGAATGACAAGTGGGGCATCAAGCGTGGCCTGATGTCTACTGTTCATGCTGCGACTGCTACCCAGAAGACTGTTGATGGACCTTCCATGAAAGATTGGCGTGGTGGCCGTGGTATTCTGGAGAACATCATCCCTTCATCAACTGGTGCTGCAAAAGCTGTAGGTAAGGTATTGCCAGAACTGAATGGCAAGCTGACCGGTATGGCTTTCCGTGTGCCAACCTCTGACGTATCAGTGGTCGACCTGACTGTTGAACTGAACAGTGGTGCCAGCTACGACGAAATATGTGCGGCTATGAAAGCGGCTTCTGAGTCAGGCGATCTGGCTGGTGTGTTGGCTTACACCGAGGAAAAAGTGGTCTCCACTGATTTCCGTGGTTGTTCTAACCCATCGATTTTCGATGCTGGCGCTGGTATCGCTCTGGATGACACCTTCGTCAAGGTTGTCTCTTGGTATGACAATGAGTACGGCTACACCTGCAACATGCTGCGTGTGGTTGAGCACGTCTCCAAGTAAGCTCTGATATTCACGGGACAGGTATCGCTGTCCCGTGATTTCGCAATAGTGAATCTTGAGTTATGTATTTTTTAGGTTGTTGTAACCGGAAACAACAAAATCCATAACTCAGAATTCATAAATCAAAATTAAAATCGACGCAGGAGTCTGTTATGTCTTTTATCAAGTTGACCGATCTTGACCTTGCTGGCAAGCGCGTACTAATCCGCGCTGACCTCAATGTGCCAGTTAAAGATGGCAAGGTAACTTCGGATGCACGTATTTCGGCTTCCATGCCGACAGTCGAACATTGTGTCAAGGCCGGTGCTAAGGTGATGGTAATGTCCCACCGTGGACGGCCTGAAGAGGGCGTCTATTCGGATGAGAACTCCATGGCGCCGATCGCAGATGACATGTCTGCCAAGCTTGGTACTACGGTACGCCTGATTAAAGACTACCTTGATGGTGGCTTTGACCTGGCAGAGGGCGAGGTCGTTCTGCTTGAGAATGTTCGCTTCAATGCAGGTGAGAAAAAAGACAACGAAGCACTGGCAAAAAAATATGCCGCACTTTGTGATGTCTATGTGATGGATGCTTTTGGTACTGCACATCGTGCTCAAGCCTCTACCCATGGTGCTGGTAAGTTTGCTCCAGTCGCCTGTGCAGGACTTTTACTTGCTGATGAGTTGGATAATCTGGCCAAGGCGCTCGCCAAACCTGCTCGCCCAATGGTGGCGATCGTGGGTGGTTCCAAAGTTTCGACCAAGCTCACTGTACTGGAATCCCTCTCAGAAAAGGTTGATCAACTGGTGGTCGGTGGTGGTATCGCAAACACTTTTCTAAAGGCGACCGGACACAATGTAGGTAAATCCCTTTGTGAAGATGATCTGGTACCCACGGCTCAGGCTTTGGTTGAAAAGATGAAGGCCCGTGGCGCGAATATCCCTATCGCTACTGATGTTGTGGTAGGCAAGAATTTCGCAGAAGAAGAGCCCGCTGTATTGAAACCTGCTGGCGAGGTGGCTGATGATGAAATGATTTTCGACATTGGTCCTGACAGTGCCAATGAGTTGGCTGAAATCATCAAAAAGGCAGGCACTATTGTATGGAATGGTCCAGTTGGTGTCTTCGAATTCGATCAGTTTGGAGAGGGTACTAAAACTGTCTCCATGGCGATTGCCAATTCTGCAGGATTTTCCCTGGCGGGTGGTGGTGACACCATTGCTGCAATTCAGAAGTATGACATCTATGACAAAGTCACCTACATCTCTACTGCTGGTGGAGCCTTCCTGGAATACCTGGAAGGCAAGACACTACCTGCGGTTGCGATGTTGGAGGCTTGTGCGGCCAAATAGTGGGGCTGTTCACAACCCAGAGGCCGGACAGGGGTCCGGCCCAATCAGACGTGCAGCAAGCATGTAAGCGGATAGATATGCCAAGAAGAACCAAAATAGTAGCAACCCTGGGTCCGGCAACAGATGACCCTAAGGTTCTCGATAAGCTCATTCACGCCGGGGTTGATATTGTTCGCCTCAACCTTTCACATGACGTCCATGACGCACAAAGACAACGTGCGGACCGGATACGTAACCGTGCCCGTGCCTGTGGCCGCCAGATTGGTGTGCTGGCTGATCTTCAGGGGCCGAAAATTCGCATAGGTAAATTCAAATCAGGTTATACCATTCTTGAAGAGAATGGCCTGTTTACTCTTGATGCTGCGTTAGCACTGAGTGCGGGCGATGACGAGCGGGTTGGCCTGACCTACCCGGAGCTGATTAAAGATGTCTCCCGGGGCGATACTCTGATTCTCGATGATGGCGCCATTGAACTCTGGATCTCTGAGGTTGAAGGGAGTGAAGTCCGATGCAAAGTGGTTGTCGGTGGCAAGCTCTCCAACAACAAAGGGATTAATAAAAAAGGGGGGGGCTTATCTGCACCTGCACTGACCGATAAGGATCGTGAAGATATCCTGTTTGCTGCGGAAATCGATGTCGATTATCTGGCTGTTTCGTTTGTTCGCAATGGTGAAGATTGCAGAGAGGCACGACGCCTGCTGAGAGAGGCGGGTGGACAAGGTGGCATCATTGCCAAGGTTGAACGTGCGGAAGCGCTCGACTACATAGAGGAGATTATTCAGGAATCCGATGCCATCATGGTCGCCCGTGGTGATCTGGGGGTCGAGATCGGCGATGCTGAGCTTCCAGCAGTGCAGAAAATGATGATCAAGAAGGCTCGCCAGTTGAACTCGGTGGTGATCACTGCAACGCAGATGATGCAGTCGATGATCGAGAGTCCGATTCCAACCCGTGCTGAGGTCTTTGACGTTGCGAATGCAGTACTCGATGGTACCGATGCAGTGATGCTTTCTGCTGAAACCTCAGTGGGAAAGTATCCGCACAAAGTCGTTAAGGCAATGGACCGTGTCTGTGTCGAAGCTGAAAAACATCAAACCGCAAGACGCTCTGATCATCGCCTCGATAGTGTCTTCGGTCGTGTGGATGAAGCAATAGCCATGTCCACCATGTATACCGCTAACCATCTCGGGGTAAAAGCGATTGCAGCGTTGACTGAATCAGGTTCCACAGTTAAATGGATGTCTCGAATCAGTTCGGATATCCCAATTTATGCCTTGACCCGGCATGTACACACCCGCCGAAAAGTGACACTCTACCGTGGTGTCTATCCTGTTAGTTTCGATGTCTCCAGTACCAACATTGCTCAGGTCAATGAAGAGGTCATCGATGAGCTGCTGCGCCGTGGAGAGGTTAGAGAAAATGACTTGGTGATCATCACCAAAGGTGATCGCTCCGGTGTAGAGGGTCAAACAAATATTATGAAAGTGATGCGTGTCGGCGAACATGTACTCACTGAAAGTCAGATTGAAGACACTGCTGGTTAGTAGTGTCATTAGTTGTAACGAGTATATAAACAGAAAACTAAGGAGGCTATCATGGCTCTGATTTCCCTGCGCCAACTTCTCGACCATGCCGCGGAACACGGCTATGGCCTGCCGGCGTTCAATGTCAACAACATGGAACAAGTGCATGCAATCATGCTGGCAGCGGATGCTGCAAAAAGTCCGGTTATCCTGCAAGGATCTGCCGGCGCACGCTCATATGCAGGTGAACCCTTCCTGCGTCACCTGATTATTGCTGCAACCGAGATGTATCCACATATTCCGGTCTGTATGCATCAGGATCACGGTACCTCACCTTCAGTATGTCTGCGTTCCATCCAATCAGGTTTTTCATCTGTAATGATGGATGGCTCGCTGATGAGTGACGGTAAAACGCCTTCTTCTTACGAGTACAATGTGGATACTACTGCCAAGGTTGTCGAGATGGCTCATGCTGGTGGTGTCTCTGTTGAAGGCGAGCTTGGTTGCCTGGGTTCGTTGGAAACCGGTCAGGCTGGTGAAGAAGATGGTATCGGTGCTGAAGGTACTCTGGATCACAGTCAGCTGCTGACTGATCCAGACGAAGCAGCAGATTTCGTGAAAAAGACTGCTGTGGACGCCTTGGCTATTGCTATCGGTACCTCACATGGTGCTTATAAGTTCACCCGTCCACCAACAGGAGATATCCTGGCTATCGATCGTGTAAAAGAGATTCATGCACGTATCCCTGATACCCATTTGGTAATGCATGGTTCATCCTCTGTGCCACAGGATTGGCTGGCAATCATCAATGAGTATGGCGGCGATATGGGTGAGACCTACGGTGTTCCAGTGGAAGAGATCGTTGAAGGTATCAAACACGGTGTTCGTAAAGTCAATATCGATACCGATCTGCGTATGGCATCTACTGGTTCCGTTCGTAAACACCTTCACGACAACAAGTCCAACTTCGATCCTCGTAAGTTCCTGAAAGAGGCGACCAAAGCAATGTCTGATATCTGTAAGGCACGCTATGAGGCCTTCGGTTCTGCAGGTATGGCGGATAAGATTGCACCGATCTCGCTTGAAGGCATGCAGGGACGTTATGATAGTGGAGAGCTGGATCCGAAGGTCAACTGATAAGTTAATCTTCAGTTCGGTTTGATCAAGGGGGCTTCTGGCCCCCTTGTTATTTTTGGGTATTCGAAGTTTGCAGGATGAAGAGGATGCTCTTTTTTACAGTAATCCTTCCAACTCTAAAGCCTTTTTCAGTTGATTGGGATTGAATCCCTCGAATTTTTGCTCACCAACAAGAATCAGCGGCACGCTCTGACCGCCAATCTCAAAGAACTTTTTCTGGATCTTTCCCGGTTTTGCCACATTAAAATCGAGAAAGGGCACATCGTTTCTTTTCAGCCAACGTTTTAAGTGAACACAATGGGGGCATCGCAACGTAGTGTAGATAACTACTCTGGCAGCTTTATTTTTCAGGTTAGTCATTTCTACTTCAGCTTGTGACCTTAAACTCATATTAATGCCAATGCTAGTGATAGGGCCAGCATAGTTTTATTGTGGGACTGATGAGATGCTGACAATAAATCAGTTTCATGTGGCCTATTAAATCAACCTTGAGTCGGGTCATATTAGCTAGAGTAATCAGAACCATTATACAAGGGCCTGTTAACACTAATAATAGCCTCAGCCCTTCGGGTTACCCCTGAAAAAACGCCACTCGGCGTTGCTCGTCGTTCATTTGGAATGACCAAACTTCTCTCCTCGCGCCTTGATTGGTGCTTTTTCAGGGGCAACAGGGCCGATTCGATTAGTGTTAACAGGCCCTAAGTGTAATATAAATCCACTAAAGCTGAGTATCATAGCTCAATAATAGTCTTACAAAGCGAACAGGATTCATGAACTGAACTCTTTGCGAATGGGCTCCCAACATTAGTTTGTTTTATACAGTGCTTTAGTTGGTTGTTCTTTAAATTAAATCATCACCCACTAGTGAGACGCTTTTCTGCCTCTCTGTATTTTTCTGCAGTTTTATCGATCACCTCTTGTGGTAGCTCTGGACCA
The DNA here is from genome assembly GCF_058244645.1 of Candidatus Thiodiazotropha sp. AKAK3. NCBI lineage: Bacteria > Pseudomonadati > Pseudomonadota > Gammaproteobacteria > Chromatiales > Sedimenticolaceae > Candidatus Thiodiazotropha > Candidatus Thiodiazotropha sp. AKAK3. The sequence goes on along the minus strand of NZ_JBSYOQ010000067.1, from coordinate 12,712 downwards.
GGTGGGGTTTTATCCCAATCAAGGGTTTCCAGATAATCTCTGACAAACTGTTTGTCAAAACTGACAGGGCTAGTGCCAGGTCGATATGAATCTGCTGGCCAAAATCTCGATGAATCCGGTGTCAGAACTTCATCAATCAAATGTAGTTGACCCTCATCATCCACACCGAATTCAAATTTGGTATCGGCAATGATAATACCTCGTGATAAGGCATAGTCTGCTGCCTCGGTATAGATACGCAGGCTGACCTGTTTGACCTGTTCTGCCATTTCGCTGCCAAGCAGATCCCTGGCCTGAGAAAAATCGATATTCACATCATGGTCACCAACCTCGGCTTTGGTGGATGGCGTGAAGATGGCATTCGGTAAACGATCGGCTTGTTTGAGATGCTCAGGCAGCTGGATACCGCAAACTGAACCATTTGCCTGATAGTCCTTCCATCCCGAACCGATCAGATAGCCCCGTACGATCGCTTCAACCGGGAGCGGCTTGAGTTTGCGAACAATCATAGCGCGTTCACCGAGGCTTCGGCGTTGCTCGGAATCAGGCACAATATTATCAAGGGAGAGCGTGGCAAGGTGATTTGGTATCAGGGCTTGTGTGCGATCAAACCAGAAGTTAGCCACTCTGGTCAGTACCTCACCTTTACCTGGGATTGGTTGTGGCAGAACCACATCAAAGGCTGAAAGACGGTCACTGGTGACGATCAACAGGTGTTGCTCATCTATCTCATAGATGTCACGTACTTTTCCCCGATTGAGGAGCTTTAGGTCCAGATTCGATTCGAAAAGAGTTTGGCTGTCGTTCGTCATGGGTTGTAACCAGCTGAGGTAAAGGGTCATTATACCCATGATCGGGTATGAAACTCATGTCGATCCTCAATCGAATAGATTTATGAACCTCTGAAATGTTGTTGCATGACCCGTTGTGAGGTTCCCTATACGGTTAACTCCGTTTCAGGTGTGGTGATGAATAGAGAAAGCGAATTTATGCTGGCCTTCAAAGGCAGCTTCACTTCAGCACTTAGATGGCCTCAGCTGGATGATCTTTGGCAGGCATTGAAAGAGGATGCCACAGGGGGATGGTATATCTATGCTGTTGGAGAATCTCCGCCAGAAACATCAACTGACGATGCAGAGTTGCTGATCTTTGTAGATCGGATTGATGAGTTATTGCGGAGTGAGCATGACGAAGAGTATTGCGGTATCGTCTATGCGGATGATTTGAAACAACCCGCATTTATCAAGATTTACGATCCTAACAATCTCGGGGTCTCTTGTGGCTATAGCGATAATCCGCCACTGCCGGGATGGATACTGAGTAAGCTAAAGCCCGTTGATCTGCCAGCCATTGCGATGCCTAATAACCGTAAGCGTTGGTGGCACTCCCTGTGGAAGGGGCAGGGGTGACTTTGGAGGCTGAATATAGTTGTTGAGGTACCGGGCTAATTACCACGATTTATATTGGGTTTTGGTGCCGCGAATCGTGCTAGACTCTGAAAAAACCAAGTTAAACACTAGGGATTTGCAGATATGACCGAAACCATACCAGAAACTACAGTTCGTTCTGCGGGTGAGCAAATGGCAATCACCCGGGGAGTAATGGATCTATTAGACAGTTGGGGGTTACACAGCGAGGAGATGATGTCGCTGCTCCAGATTAATGGCAAGCCACGCCACATAACCCGATATCGCCATAACAAGGCGCTCCCTGATAGTCCTGAAGTGATGAGGCGTATCGAGTATCTGGTACGTATCAACGATGCCCTGCGTACAACTTACCCTACCAATTCAAGCATGGGTAAACGCTGGCTTCGGCAACGCAACCACCTCTTCAATAAGCGAAGCCCTTTGTCGATGATGATGGGTGATGGAGAGCAGGGTATGGTCTACGTACTCTCTCGCCTCGATTGCACGTTTGCTTGGGAGCAGAGCGGATCCACACCTATCTGAAGGGTTTCCGGATAACTGGCATCTATTCGTTAAACACGAATAGATGCCTCTGTTGCTGACCGTCAGCTTGCTGCGGCCTCTTCTCGACGGGCCAACCAGACTTCCATGCCCTGGGCATCCAGATCAAGATCCATCTCCATCAACTCGACGATCTTTTCTGGGGGCAGGGTAGAGCCATTTTGCTGAAGTTTCTGCAGTAACCAGGATTGTAGTTGAGCCTGGATCTGGGCTTTTCTTGCTTTACCTGGCTCTGCCTCGCAGGCAAGTGCAATTTGGGTGAACTCCTCTAAATGTTTGCGTAATTGCTTGACCAGGAGATCGGGTTGAGTGACTTCGCCGAAATGGGTCAGGTATATTTTTTCCGGCTTTAAGTCCATCAGTCGATCAAGGGTTTCGTACCAGGCATCCGGGTCGAGCTGGATGGGTGTGGTGGCGGGAATCATAAACGAACCCTGAGAGCCATTAAGTTCTGCATAGGAGAGACCAAAGGTATCCCCCGTAAAGAGGCCCCGGCTCTGCTCATCAAAGATACAGATATGGTGACGGGCATGACCGGGCGTGTCTAGACAGAGCAGTTCCCGATTGCCAAAGGTCAAACGAAAACCGTCTGGTGCTTCGATCACCCGCTCTTGCGGAATGGGCTCAAGCTGGCCGAATTGCTCCTCGAATGCCACTTCTCCATAGACTGCTGTAGCCCCTGCAATCAGTTTTGATGGATCGATTAGGTGCTTTGCCCCGTAAGGGTGGATCACCAATGAGGCACGCGGCAGTAGACTCATTAACTTGCCTGAACCACCGGCATGATCAAGGTGTACATGGGTGGGTATCACATAACGGACTTGTGAAGGTGAGAGCCCTTTTGCTTCCAAGACCGCCATCAAATGGGGCACGCTGTTGCTGGTTCCGGTATCGATAAAGACCGCTTCACCTTCCGCTTCCAACAGGTAGCAGGCCGCCAGGCCTGGACGCTGATAAAACGTGTCGATACAGGTGATTTGGTGTGCGTATTCCAGGGTTTGGGTGTTGCTCATCGTAGACTCGCTAGCTGATCTTATTTTCGGCGCCGGAGATAAGATTGGTTATGTTGGATCGGTGGCGCCAGAAGAGTAGGCAGCTTACCAGGATTTGCATAATAATCAGTTCAGGTTCAGGCCATATCAGCCAAACAAAGAGTGGGGCCAGCGCCATGGAGATCAGGGCTGAGAGAGAAGAGATATTGATGACTTTGGCTGTAAATAGCCAGACCAGGGCTACTGAGAGACCCACTCCCCAGTGCAGGCCAAATTGTACACCCAACGCAGTCGCGACCCCTTTGCCCCCTGCAAAGTTAAAAAACAGTGGGTAGAGGTGGCCGAGAAAAGCAGCGAAACCTGTGAGTGCGAGTATTAGAGGTGGTGCCTCCAGCAGATGGGCAATCAACATCGGGATCAACCCTTTAACCATATCCCCGAAAAGGGTGATCGCAGCGGCTTTCTTACCGCCGATTCGAAGCACATTGGTTGCGCCTGGGTTATTTGAGCCTTGGCTTCGTGGGTCAGGTAGGCCCATCAGACGACAGACGATGATCGCACTGGAGATTGAACCGAGTAGATAGGCACTGAAAATTAATATTGAATTGATGATCATGGCCTAATTTGAACCTTTGTCACCGCTTCAGGTCAAGCTGGGTTTTATAGGCGCTCGACCTCCATTTGAGTTGAGCGGATAGAAGCAAAGGGACGGCAACTCATCAACTCCCCATCTGATTAGGGGTTTGTTCTTCATCAATACTCAACTACCATTGGCATTTTTTACAAGCTATGGTTCTGAAATTATGGATATCGTCTTCATTCGTGATCTGCGCATCGAAACTGTGATCGGTATTTACGACTGGGAAAGAGAGATTACACAGACGGTGGTAATCGATTTGGAGATGGGAGCCGATATTGCCAAGGGGGCGAAGTCGGACGCAATTGAGGATGCACTGGATTACAAAGCTGTAAGCAAACGTCTGGTCTCCTTTGTGCGCGGGAGCAAATTCCAACTGGTAGAGACGCTGGCTGAACGATGTGCTGAGATAGTGCTTAATGAGTTTCAGGTTCCCTGGGTAAGATTGACCTTAAACAAGATTGGGGCTGTCAGTGCTGCCCGTGATGTGGGGGTGATTATTGAGAGAACCAGGCATTGACTCAATCCAGTCAGTTGGTCCGTGCCTGGTTGAGCCTGGGAAGTAACCAGGCACCCATGCGCCATCTTCCGAAGGCGATTGATGATTTGCGGGCGATGTTCGGGGATCTCTGCATATCTCCGGTATATGAGAGTGAAGCAGTGGGATTCAAGGGTGATAATTTTATAAATCTGGTAGTGGGTATTCATACCCGGTTGTCGCCTGTCACTCTGAACGAACGGCTGAAAGGGATAGAAGAGAGACATGGCAGACAACGAGGCGGGGATAAATTTGATGCCAGAACCATTGATATCGATCTGCTGACCTATGGAGCAGAGGTTGTCGATAAGGGTGAAATGCAGCTTCCAAGAGATGAAATTTTGCGCTATGCCTTCGTATTGCTCCCCCTGTCTGAGGTGGCAGGAGAAGAGTTTCACCCTCGGGTAGGAAAAACTTATCGGCAGTTGTGGCAGGCCTTCGATCAGTCAGCGCAGCCACTCTGGCAAGTGGATATGCCGCTGCAAAGCAGTCTGTAGAGCTTTAGCGCTATTCTGATTTGGTGATGGGATAGCTACTGGAAGGGGTGCTGTAGGCCTTTTCAGACCCCGGAATAAAAAAACCCCGGCACCCGCTCCTTGGGCACCAGGATCTTGTGTCGCACTGATTGGTTGGCAATTGGTATCAGTCCTATACCTCCATGTACCTGGGGGTCTTCCTTGGCTTCCGTCTCTGCGACGGTGTAAAGTCTAAGTGAATAACCTTATTTAAGATGCAGGTTTGTTCTCATTTTAAAGTAGGATTTTTCTGACATCGATTGAATGACTCCCTTGATTCACCTGTGACTCTTTTGAAACAATCCCACCTCGCAAATCATTCCGGCCATTTTGGCTACACCCTGACCATGAGGAAAACCCCATGTCGCTGATCAGAGCTTTTCCTGGACTCCGTCCTGCCGAGGGCCGTGCCGCCGATGTTGCTGCACCGCCATATGATGTCATGAATGAGGCCGAAGCGCGGGAGATGTCTAAAGGACGGGAGTGGAGTTTTCTCCACATCTCCAGGCCGGAAATAGATCTACCCCAGGGAACCGATCCCTATGCGCCTGAGGTCTACAAAAAAGCGGCAGAGAACCTGGCCAGGATGCAGCAGCAGGGCGTCTTGATTCGTGATACCAAGCCCTGCTACTACGTCTACCGTCTGACCATGGGCAGCCATGTACAGACCGGACTCGCTGCAGCGGCATCGGTTGAGGCATATGATTCAAATCGTATTAAGAAACACGAGTTTACTCGTCCAGCCAAGGAAGATGACCGGGTACGTCAGGTTGATGCGCTGAATGCCCAGACCGGCCCGGTATTCCTGGTCTACCCAAGTGCACCGGAAGTCGATCAGATTTTAAGTCAGGTTTCAGAAGGAGCTGCCGATATGGATGTCACAGCGGCTGACGGGGTACGGCATGAAGTTTGGGTTATGGATGATGAAGAGACGGTTACCCGACTGACTGACTTGTTCGATGCCATGGGGGCGCTCTACGTTGCCGATGGTCACCACCGTTCTGCGGCAGGCTCTCGGGTAGGGGCTTCACGTAAATCGGCTAATCCAGATCATACAGGTGAAGAGTCATACAACTATTTTCTGACCGTCATCTTTCCTCACAATCAGATGCAGATTCTCGACTATAACCGGGTAGTCAAGGATCTGAATGGTCTCAGTAAGGAAGATTTTCTCGCCAGGATAGAGGCGTCATTTGAAGTGGAACAGAGGCAGGAGTCAGTGAAGCCTGCAGAGCCGGCTGAATTCGGTATGTATCTGGATCAACAGTGGTACAGACTGCGCCTCGACCCTGCAAAGATACCTGCAGATGATCCTGTGGCTCGGTTGGATGTCAGTCTACTGGCAGACCATCTGATTGAACCCATATTGGGGATCAGTGATCCACGACGGGATTCCCGGATCGATTTTGTCGGAGGTATTCGGGGCTTATCCGGCCTTGAGAAACGAGTCGACTCCGGTGAGATGGCAGTTGCCTTCTCCCTATATCCGACCGGGATGGAAGATTTAATGGCAGTGGCTGACGCTGATGAGGTGATGCCACCCAAATCGACCTGGTTTGAGCCGAAGCTGGCGGATGGTCTGGTCAGTCACGTACTCGACTGATTTTTTGTGCAACGCCAAAACCTGGGTTCCACATAAGATCGCAACAATTTGAAGCAAGGAATGGTATGCAGAATCAATTAGAGACGCTTCTCCTCAGCTGTTGGCTGAGGTCTGAAGCGCAACAGGGATATGTGAAAAAAAACTGCATACCCAGCAGCATTAGCGCAGCCGGTATGGCACTGATTACTAATGGAGAACCATGCAGATGCTAACCGGGTCGACGATGATTTCCCGCAAATCCATGATCAGCTACGGATTCTAGGTTCTAGATGGTTACTACCAATAGCAGTCTCCCTGAAGGCGATCTCATCGAAAAGCCAGCTGTCGAACATTGGCTGGAGATGTTGCCGGATGAGTTCAGTGATGATGACAGGGGTTACCTGCGTATTGCCGCAGAGATAGCGCTGAGTGCCCACCCGCAACGACATGTCCTCAACGGGGAGAGCCAGCTTCGCCATGCCCTGAGTGTGGCAGAGATACTCGGGCATCTGCATATGGATCGGGAGACGGTCGCTTCAGCAATGCTGCTGGGCGCTCTGAAGGATCCAGATATCACTGAGGAGAAGCTGCAGAGAGAACTCGGTGTGAATGCCGCGCGCATGGTTGATGACCTGGGGCGCATTGGTGCTTTGACCGACCTCTCCACTGAGGTCGCTGTAGAAGATGAAGAGCAGCATGCTGAAAATCTTCGTCGTCTGTTGCTGGGCATCGCGGAGGATGTTCGTGTGGTGCTGGTGGTAGTTGCAGAACAGCTCCATCTGATGCGAACTGCTCGCAGTCTCGAACCGGAGATGAGCCGCCGGTTGGCAAAAGAGACACAGGATATCTATGCACCCCTGGCCAACCGTTTGGGCATCTGGCAGATCAAGTGGGAGCTTGAGGATCTCTCTCTACGTTTTCTGCATCCTCAAGAGTACAAGCGAATTGCCAGTCTGCTTGATGGTCGCCGGGCGGATCGGGAGCAGTTTATCCAAGAGGTGATGGATCTTTTGCGAGAAAAATTTCTTGCAGTCGGGGTCGATGCTGAAATCACCGGGCGACCCAAACATATCTACAGTATCTATCGCAAAATGCAGCGTAAGGCGGTGGACATCGAGCAGATTTTCGATCTACGTGCGGTGAGGGTGCTGGTGGATGATATTGCCCAGTGCTACGCAGCCCTGGGTGTCGTACACGGTCTTTGGAAACATATTCCGGGTGAATTTGATGACTATATCGCCACCCCTAAGGCTAACCTCTACCAATCGATTCATACTGCAGTCATCGGGCCGGAAGAGAAGACCCTCGAGGTGCAGATCCGTACCCGAGGTATGCACCACCATGCGGAACTGGGTGTGGCTGCCCATTGGCGATATAAAGAGGACGCAAAAGAGGATACCGATTTTGAGCGACGTATCGTATGGATGCGGCAGTGGCTGGAGAGAAAGGATGTTGGTGGAGAGACCGGCGAACTGCAGGATGCATTCGATCAGGAGATGGAGTCTACCCGGATCTATGTGCTGACCCCGATGGGAAAAGTGGTCGAACTGCCAAAAGGCTCGACCCCCCTCGATTTTGCCTATGCGATCCATACCGATATTGGGCATCAGTGCCGGGGTGCAAGAGTTGACGGGCACATCGTGCAGTTGAACAGACCCCTGCGTAGTGGCGAAACCATAGAGGTTTTGACTGCCAAAAACGGCACCCCCAGTCGTGATTGGATCAACCCCCATCTGGGTTACCTGCATAGCACCAAGGCAAGAAACCGGGTCAAACAGTGGTTTAAGCAGCTCGACTACGAACACCATGTAGAGCTGGGGCGTTCAGCACTGGAACGGGAGATGACCCGGCTTTCGATCAGTGAAAAACCAGATCTGGAGAAGGTTGCAGACAAACACAATCTGCAGCATGGCGAAGATGTCTACGCAGCCATCGGCCGAGGGGATCTCTCTCCCATCCAGGTTGCCGGTTTTGGTGGTCGGGAGAAACCGGCGCCACGCTCCAAGCCGATTTCAGAATCAAAGCATATCCACCAGGGTCAGGTAAAAGGGGAGGTGGTGGTTGCCGGCGTCGATGATCTGATGACCAGCATAGCCCGCTGTTGTAAACCGGTTCCCTATGACTCCATCATTGGCTACGTAACCCGAGGGCGCGGGGTTACCGTACATCGTCGTGATTGCCCCAATCTCCGGGCGATGTCGGATGAGGAGCAGGATCGACTGATTCCGGTACACTGGAGTGATGAGCAGCAGGAGACTCAATACGCAGTAGATTTTATGGTCGTGGCAGCCGATCGCAAAGGATTGCTAAGAGATATCTCAGCCATTCTCACCAATGAGAATATCGATGTGATCGGGGTCAATACCAACAGTGATCGAAAAACCGATACAGCAACCATGCGCTTCACCATTGAAGTCAAAGATATGAATCAGTTGAGTCGGGTATTGTCGAAGATTGAGCAGTTACAGGAGATTAATCTTGTGAGGCGGCTCCTATGAGCGAACCAGTTTCACAGGCTTATGCAGCGCAATTGCCAGTCAGCTCCAGCAGGTCTAAACTAACACATTGTAATTTTTTGTGTTTTCTGCACAATCAGCTCTGTCAACCACCATCGCGAATCACCCGTTTTGACAAAAGAATCGACTAAAATCAACCTCCTGAATCTTGACTTGAAAGAGATGGAGGCCCTCTTTTTGGAGTTCGGCTCCAAGGCCTTTCATGGGCGCAATGTATTCAAATGGATTCACAAGCATGGCATCACCGACTTCGATGCCATGACAGACATCTCGAAACGACTGCGAGAGCAGTTGCATCAGTCGGCTGAGGTCAAAATTCCAAATTTAGCGATGGAGCAGCCGGCACTGGACGGCACTCGAAAATGGTTGCTGGAACTCGAAGATGGTCAGCGCATCGAGACGGTCTATATACCCGACAACGGGCGCAGCACCATCTGTGTCTCTTCTCAGGTTGGCTGTGCCTTGGATTGCTCCTTCTGCTCTACAGCCAAGCAGGGTTTCAATCGTAATCTCACAGTCGCGGAGATTATCGGGCAGGTCTGGGTGGCAAGTCGTCAACTTGGAGAGCCCCCGAGTAATATCGTGATGATGGGCATGGGAGAACCCCTGGCCAATCTCGAAGCGGTGATTACAGCAATGAGTATCATGCAGGACGATCTGGCCTATATGGTCTCAAAATATCGTGTAACCATCAGCACTTCAGGCATTGTTCCCGCACTCAAGCGTTTGAGTGAGGTCTGTGATGTCAGTCTGGCGGTTTCACTGCATGCTCCGGATAATGCACTACGCGACCAGTTGGTACCGATCAATCAAAAATACCCTCTGGAAGAGCTGATACCCGCTTGCCGGGAGTTCGTGCACGGAGATAAACGGCGCAAGGTGACCTGGGAATATGTGATGCTGGATGGCATTAATGACTCCCTGGCCCATGCAAAGGCACTGATTCGACTGCTGGAGGGAACCCCCTCCAAAGTCAACCTGATCCCTTTCAACCCTTTTCCCGGTACCGACTACCAGGCCTCTTCACCGGAGCAGGTTGAAGCATTCCGCATGCGTTTGAAGCGCTCAGGCATTATTGCAACGACTCGAAAGACCCGTGGTGATGATATCGATGCGGCCTGTGGGCAGTTGGTTGGAAAAGTCAGGGATCGCAGCAGTCGGCAGTTGCGGCTTGAGCGGTTGGATAGTCTCAAACAAGGTGTTTCATGAAATCAATTTTCAGATGGCGACAAATAGCATTACCGTTGCTACTACTCATTTCAGCTGGTTGCGCAACGCAGGGAAAAAATAGTGATACCACTGGTAACTTAGGGCAAGAGAAAAAGAACAGCCCGGCCAAGATCTATGTTGAGATGGGTATGGCCTATTTGCGTGAGGGCCGATCTGCCATAGCCCTGAAAAAACTCAAAAAAGCGATTGAAGTTGATGACGACTATGCGCAAGCTCATAATGTGATCGCAATTCTCTACGAGCGGTTGGGAAACAACGAACTCGCAGGCAAGCATTATGAAGAGGCAGTTAAGCTGGATAATCAAGACCCTTACATACGCAATGCCCGGGGCAGTTACTACTGCAAGCAAGAGAGGCTGGATGAAGCCCAAGTTGATTTTCAAAAAGCCTTGGCCAATCCGCTCTATCCCACTCCCTGGGTGGCACTGACCAATGCTGGCATGTGTCGTGAGCGTGCAGATGAAATATCCACCGCTGAAACCTACTACCGACGCGCTTTAACAGCAAACCCGAAATACGCTACTGCCCTCTACCAGATGGCAAAAGTCTCACTTGATCAGAAAAAGGATTTTTCAGCGCGCGCCTATCTGGAACGCTATCACGCTCAGTCCCGTCCATCAGCTGCATCGCTACTACTTGGCATCAAGATCGAGAAGAAGCTCAAGGATTTGGCAAAAGCGGACGAGTATAGAAGCAGATTGTTTAAAGAGTTCCCGGATGCACCCGAAATACAGATGCTCTACGAAGTCGAAAAAGCGCAATGAAAGTACCAACAAATGCTGATGAGGAAAACCGGGCGTCTGCCTCACTGGGCCCGGGTTTACAACTAAGAAGCGCACGCGAGCGTCAGGGGCTGGATGCATCAGCTGTTGCTGCCCAGCTGCACCTGCAAGCCTCGATAGTTGAATCACTGGAAGCGGACGACTACGAAAAGCTGCCCAGCCCCGTCTTTATTCAGGGATACCTGCGAAACTACGCCCGACTTCTGGGGTTGAGTGAGGATGCCATCGTCGCCTCCTATCAACGTCTGCTGCCGAAAACTGAGGAGCAAACAACACTCCCAAGACAGGACGAGAAACAGACAAAACCCATGCATAGCAGTCACGGTGTAATGAAGCTGATGACTTGGAGTATTGTGCTGTTGTTGTCAGCGCTGCTCTTTTTCTGGTGGTTGAACCGGGTGGAACTGGAAGAGCCAGAGCCATTTCCGACAACTGAAATGATGCAGCAAGAGAGTCAGGCAGAGTTCCAGATCCCTCCATCTGATAGCAGTCCAGTCTTCGAAGCGCAGGAGATCGCACCGACGACGATAGAGATAGAACCTGTTGAAGAGATTCCAGCCACTTCAAACTTCGAAGAGTCGGCACTAATAGATCAAACCAACAACACAGATGAGAGTACGCAATCAGATACTCAGCTAGTTGAAGAGGTAGAGACTCAAGTTGAGACGGAGTTGCAGCAAGAGATCGCAGCACCACAGGTGGAGAGTCTCCCGGTGGCCTCAGCCGAACCAGCTACTCAAACTGACACAAAGAGCCTGCTTTTCGCATTCAGTGGCTCCTGCTGGACAGAAGTCAGAGATCAGAATGGCAAAGCGAGAATTATTGGTGAGATGAAAAGTGGCGCTCAAAGACGATTGAGCAGTCAATATGGGCCTTTCACTGTGGTTTTGGGTAATGCCTCATCCGTAAGCCTGAGTATTGATGGTGAACCCTTCGATTTAAAACCTTTTACCCGAGGCAAGGTAGCTAGATTTACCCTAGATCCTGAAAAGCTATAACGCACAGCAGGGTTAAACGTAACACCCACCCCCTTCAGCGAGTAGGGCGCGGCTCTGTCGCGTCATAAGGCTGTGTGATACAGAGAGGAAGTAAATCGATGACTTGAGTTAAGTCTGTATATTGGGTGTCCATGAATTATTCGGTTTCACACACCTGTGTTCAAAGCGTCGCAGCGACGGCGGTTATAAACTGCTAAGGCAGAGCAATGCCAAACGCCAGAGAAGCAAACTCCGACAAATCAAAGAGACGCTGATGCGAACTCGACATCGGCATCCTTACAAAGTCGGAGCGTGGTTAAAACGAGTCGTACAGGGCTACTATAACTACTTTGCGGTGCCGGACAATCACAAGAGGTTGAGTGCCTTTCGACGAGAAGTCTGTCGGGCTTGGATGAAGGCACTACGTCGGCGTAGTCAAAAGGGTGAGGTGATGAGTTGGGAGAAAGCCAAAAAGCTGATCAAACGATTCATACCCAGCACCCGCGTACGCCACCCATATCCGTCAGAGCGCTTCGGCGTTTGACTCGATGTAGGAGCCGTATGCGTTAGTAGCGCACGTACGGATCTGTGCCGGGGGCCTGTCGTACTGATCAATAGGATTGGTGCGACGGGGCTCTACGGCGACCTCCAAAGAAGCTTTCTCATTAACCTCCAGATTCAAGGTGAAAGCATCACCACCTGTTGCACAAATGGGAGAATTTCAAAGGAGATATGATTGAATTATGGACAGAATGGAGGCAGAACTACGTTAAATTCTCATCATTTGACACATAGGACTCTCAGCATTTGCTGATCCTATGCTTCATGACTTATGAACGTCTTTTCTTAGGTAAGCAGCGACTGCACTGCCCCAAGATTCGGCGTTCGCCGATAACCCAGTTTTCGGCAAACGGCTTTGAGTGAGTAACTCATACCCACCAGTCCCTTGAAGCGACTTTCGAAATTCTGTGTC
>NZ_JBSYOQ010000062.1:0-183622 GCF_058244645.1 Candidatus Thiodiazotropha sp. AKAK3 | reverse complement strand
TGGTAGCTCTCGACTCCGCTCCATTCCAATCCTTGCCCCTAGTGGGTTGCTGACCCAAACGTTTAACGTTTCTTTTTGTTCTCAGCTGGTGGGGCAAGGCCCCACCCTACATGAGGGGTGGTTGGTAGGGTGGGGCCATGCCCCACCAAAGCTCGCTAATAATTTATCTCCGGGCTCGGAGTCGGACCCAGAACGGATAGACTTGCTAGAGAAATTCACTTGTGATTTTTCGAAATGAATCGCGATATGGTAGCTCTCGACTCCGACCCCTTCCGACCTAGTGCATAGGTAGACGTTCGAAATCATCCGGCAGACTAAACTGCTCTGCTGACACAGCTGTCGCCGGAGAAAAGTCGATTAAAATCTGCTGATTGTTGTTGATATCCCAGAGTCGCAGGGGCAAGCCTTTATCCCACAAAGTGGTCGGCGCATAGACCTGCATTGCATCGGCACACTCATCCCTAAACGCCATTGGTGTCGCAGCAAGAGTGATTTTGTGTTGCTCTGCCAGCAACTGGAGATACTCTTTTTGTGCGCTAAGACTCTTCTCCATGACACCGGAAACCGTCAACGCCTCCTGACAGGGCTGGTCATTCACCAGCATTCGCCAGTGCTTGGGTTTCTGACCCGCCACCATTGGCGCATCTCCCACATCAAGGGCCTGGGTTGTGACCTTCGGTGGGGCGACCAAGGGTCTACCTTTTTCAGCTTTGGGTTTGATCACTAGAGTGGTGCGTTCCTCATAATCGACGCTGTAGATCACCCTTTGACGGCGGTCGTAGAGAATATAGCCATCTATGTTTTCGCCCTGATCGATGCGCATCATCAAGGGAGTAACAAAGATCCTGCTGAGATAGGGCTCCTGGCCAGCCTCTTTGATCTGATACTGCAACAGCTCTGCCTGCTGTTCCCCTGCTGTGAGTGGCGAAGAGAGATGAAGAGAGAGAAGAATCCAGATCATTTTTGATATATACCTGCAGATACTCATTTGCATAGTGCCTCCAATCTCTGCAGCTCAGACTGACTGAATCCGGCATCCAGTCTGGCCTGGTGATGTAGTGGGCAACGGATCTCTCCATTAAGAAAGTTTTCCAGCAGATCAAAATAGGCCTCTTCCGCATTCAGCCCCCTCTGCTCGCAGAGGTAGTTGAACCAGCGACTTCCAAACTGCACGTGTCCCACCTCCTCCCTAAGAATGACTTCCAATGCATCGACTGTCTGCTGGTCATTGATCTCACTGAAGCGGGCCATTATCCCAGGAGTGACGTCGAGCCCGCGGGCCTCCAGCATGCGGGGTACCAGGGCCATTCTCACCAGTGGATCGTGAGCTGTTCGTACGGCCATCTCCCATAGTCCGTTGTGTCCAGGGAAATCACCATAATCGGCGCCACCAGCCTGGAGACGCAACCTCAGCCGTTGAAAATGGTCCACCTCTTCCACCGCCACCTGAATCCAGTCGCTATAGAACTCCGGCGGTAGATCGGGAAAGCGCTGAACCGCGTCCCAAGCCAGATTTATGGCATTGAATTCAATATGGGCGATGGCATGAATCAGTGCCAGGCGTCCCTCATCGCTACCCAGGCCACGCCTCGGTAACTGGCTGGGATGTACCAACTCCGGACGTTGCGGATGACCAGCCTGAGTAATTGCATCAGCATCTGTCCAAGCGGAAAGCGTCAGCTCACTCTCGGCCCAGGCTTTGGCGATCTCTTCAGTCATTGCCATTTTCTCATCCACCGACTCGCACAGCAGACAGGCCCGTGCAGCCAGATAGAGTGATCGCTCTTGATTCATCCTTTTAACCCAATCACTAAATCCATAACATTGGTACCGGTAGGGCCAGTGGTAATGAGATCACCACTGGCAGCAAGCAGTTGACCGGAATCCGCCGCTGCCAGGCTCTTCCCGACATCGAATCCCTCCTCTTGAGCACGATAAATGGTCTGCCCATCCACCAGTGCCCCGGCATCTTGCGTAGGTCCATCGGTTCCATCGGTTCCTATGGAGAGCAGCAGACATGCTGTGGAGTCCGCCAAAACCTCAGCCCCGGCCAGTGCCAAATGTTGATTGCGCCCTCCTCTACCTGGGTTCTCAGGTAGGTTCACTGTCGTCTCACCCCCCCAGATCGTCACGCCAGGAGGGTTTTCGACTATCTGTCTGGCCAACTTCCGCCCGGTACTGGCCGCATCCCCTTCCAAAAACTCTGTTTCCACATTAACTTCGTACCCTAAAATCTTTGCCTGTTCTGCAGCGGCTGCTTTCGCTGCATCCAGATTGGCCACAATGTGCAATTGAGGCGGCTCAAGCAGCGGTTCCTGCAGTGCCCGCTGTTGTGCACCTGAAGCCAGTTTTTCCTGCAGCCAGTCCGGCAATGCGAGGGTGGAGATCCTTTGTTGAAGATCCGCATCCGGGCTGAGTAGCCCTGAGCCTATGGCCGAAGGGATATCACCAGGCACATCGGAAACTGCCAGCAGATAGGTTTCCCGACCATTCAACCAGTTCAATAGCCCTCCCCCCTTGATACGGGAAAGTCCCTTGCGTACCCAGTTCATGGAGACGATATCCAGACCACTGCCCAGCAGCCACTGATTGACGCGCACCAAAAAAGGCAGATCTACACCATCTATCGGCGCTTCCACCAGACTTGAAGCCCCACCGGATATGAGTATCAGCAGGGGTAACTCGCTCTCATCAGACAACAGCTTCAACAGACGCTCTCCAGCCTTCAGGCTGGCACTATCAGGTACAGGATGAGCCGATTCTATCGACTCCCAGCCACTTAGACGGCATAGTTCATGATCCAGATGGTCATATTTGGAAATCACCAGGCCTTGACGAATCCTGCCACCCAGAGCGTCATGAGCACCGAATGCCATCGACTGGGCTGCCTTGCCTATGGCGATCATTCTGACCTCGGTCTGAATCGGATTTTTCTGCAACCAGGCAGCGACTGCAGCCCTGCCTTCCACCCTGGTCAGAGCACGTTGATAGATCTGCAGCAAAGCTTGCCTGGCATCAGTGGTTTTATCGTTATGCAGCATCTGAACAACCTTCTTGAATAGTGCTTAGAGCAACAGATGCTCTTTTGATTTAACCTGGAATCCGCATCCTGGCAACAGAACAGAGTGGTCAACTGCGGAAACTGTGTTTAAGGGCACAAGCAATTAATCGATGTGCCCTTAAGAATGTATCAGGATTTATTCCATGAAACACGGCTACTGAGTTACACTGTGTAATCTATTTCATATCTTGGTGGGAGCAGAGCTTTGGGAAGCATACAGCTGCGTCGAAATTTCAGTCGCAACATTCTGATCCGGATGATTCTCCTGTCCGCAATAATCGCGGCACTCATGGTGTGGAAATTTGAGTTCATCAATGATGTCTATTTCCGTGATCAACTCACCAGTACCGGATTGATCATCAATGGCGCTATTGTCGGTCTGTTTTCAATCGGCATCTTACGCATGATTGCAATTTTTCTGCACTACGCTTCAGAAGAGAATGCACTGATCCGGTTTCTGGGCAATCTGCGGGAGGGTGAAGCCGATCCTCTGAAACGCATCCACAAGCGGGCGATTATCTCTAACCGCTACCGCACCATGCAGGGGCTGCACAAGGCTAATTGCCCAATTAACCATGGCTCCCTGGCATCGACTCTGGTAGCTAGTGAGAGTACCCGTAACAGCTTACCCAAATTCATCAACAACATTCTCATTCTAACCGGTGTTTTTGGCACCATCGTATCCCTCTCCATCGCCCTTATAGGCGCATCTGACCTACTCGCCACATCAATCAATGTCGGCGGTATGGGGATGGTGGTACACGGCATGTCCACCGCACTCTCCACCACCATCACTGCAATCATCTGCTTCATGTTCTTTGGCTATTTCCATCTCAAGCTCAGTGATGTTCAGACCAATCTGATCAGTGCTGTTGAGCAGATCACTGTGAATGAGTTGATTCCCAGATTTCAGGTTCAGACCGACAGCGCCCTTTACGAATTCACCGGCCTGGTACGCTCACTTCAGGAGCTGGTCAACCAGATGAGCAAGTCTCAGGAGACCTTCGAGAATATCGAACAGCGGATGCTCGACTCCCTGGACAGTGTTGAGGAGAAAAACGAAGCCATTCACAACGATCTGTCTGAGATCAAACATGTTCTGAAAATCGGCTTCCGCCTGCACGAGGATGATTGATCGAGATGGACGATAGCTTCATCGATCTGCGTCTCAATAACCAGAGCGCACAGGGCGAAGACAGTTTCTGGCCCTCTTTTACAGACATCATGACTGTAATCGTGATGATTTTCATGCTTGCCATGGTGATACTGCTGCTGCGTAACATGGAGCTGCTGAGTCAATTACGAGCCACCATGGAATCCGAACAGCAGGCAATGGAGCTGGTGCGTTCCACCGATGAGGAGAATGAGACCCTCGAAGAGCGGTTAATCGCACGGGAACATGAACTGACCATGCTGCGCATGCAACTGATGCAGCTGAGTGAACGGTCAGAGGAGCAGGAGGCAGCAATCTCAAGCCAACGCTTTCAAATCAGTCAACTGAACCGTGAGCGGGATGAACTCGACAGCCAGGTCAGCTCGCTCAGTAACGAACGCACCCTACTCAATACCCAGATCACCCGTCTCAGTCAAGAGAGCGATCGGCTGAGAAATCAGGTCAACGAGGCCAATCTCAGCATTAAAGATCTCCGCAGTGACCTCGAGCAGGCAAATACCAGAGAGAGCGCAACACGCCAGGATCTTGAGCAGTTACGGATCACCCTCTCGAGCAAAGAGAAAGAGCTGCTGCAAGCCCTCAGCCTCAATCAACAACATGATGACCAGATAACAGACTTGAAACAGGACTATTCTGAACTCAAGATCCAGTACAACAAACTGTTGCGACCAGCACGAACAGCCAAGGGTAAGACCCTGGTCGAAGTGCGATATACCAAAAAGGGAAAAACCACACGCATAGAGTATAAGGGCCCGAAGGATAGCCGCTTTAAATCCATCTCCCGAAGCAAGCTTGAACAGAACCTAGCTGCCCTAAAAGAGAGACATAATAACCTCTACGTGAAGGTCATTATTCCGAAGAACAGTGGTCTCTCCTACAGTGAAGCCTGGGGCTTCACCAACCACATGCATCAGAAATATGACTACTATTATCAGGAAGAGGCCAAAAAAGAGCGTATTGTCGAATGACCAATGATGTGAACGCTACCCTCTGAGTAAAGGAATTAACCGTCGACCCAGCAGTCAATAGTATTGGAACTAGTAAGTCTGGAAGTAATGGCAAGCATGAACAGAAATATCAGACGTATAATCTTGATCATCGCTGGAAGCCTGTTCATCGGCAGCTGTGGATCAAAAATCCCCCTTATCATTCGCACCCCTGTCGATGGTGATATCCGGGTCGATGAGGTTCAGCAGGCCCCGCAGCAGTTTGCTGAAGCCCGGGTTCGTTGGGGCGGTGAAATCATATCAGTAGAGAACCTGACAGATGAAACCCACATTGAGATTCTCTCCCAGCGCTTGGGCAAATCGGGTAAGCCCATTACCAGCAGCAAAAGCCGTGGTCGTTTCATGGCCCGCATTGATGGCTTTTTGGAACCTCAGGACTTTCCGAAAGACCGCCTGATTACCGTAGTCGGTCAAGTTGACGGGGTAGTGGAGAAACCTGTCGGCGAGTTTCCCTACACCTATCCCCTAGTGAGAGTAAACAGTTTTCACCTTTGGGCCAAACAGCAGGTCTATAACCATCCCCATTACTACTATGACCCCTTCTACGACCCTTTTTTCTACCCCTACTGGCGCAGAACCCCTTACTACTGGTAGTGGCTGATTATGTCCGCTCGTCTACTGATCCTGGGGCTGTTATTTACTCTTTGGGGCTGCAGCAGTAGTCCGGTGATTGTCACTGCGGATCGAAGCCTGCTCCCAAAAGAGGCTGCTGAAGGGGCTCCCGTTCCTGAGCATGATATTCAGTGGGGTGGGATTATTATTGCCACCAAGAACCTGAATCAGGTCAGTGAGGTGGAGATATTGGCTTACCCACTCGATGATAAGGGAAAGCCCACTACCAGCAGCGCATCAATCGGTCGATTTATTGCCAGACAGTCAGGCTATCTGGAAAGTGGTGATTATGCTTCCGGGCGACTTGTCACAGCCACTGGCCAATTCTCAGAGGTTCGATCCGGGCTGGTAGGTGAGGCCGAATACAGCTTTCCAGTCCTGATTTGTGATCAGTTGGCGCTCTGGCCAAAGGAGCGTGAAGCCCGAGCCCGGGCCAAACCGAGAATTCACTTCGGATTTGGCGCCAGCAGCGGAGGCAGCAGTTATGGTGGTATCGGAATCGGAATTGGTTTCTAGTGTGGTACGTCATACTAGTGTGGCGTAACGTATAAACTCAGCTCTCTTTTTTACCACAGCCTCGACTGAGATTATCTCTTTTTGTGTGCCACTTCATTACGAAGATAGACCGGTAGTGCCTGTTCGGCAGGTAGTGCCAAACCTTCACTAAAATCAGCAGCCGCCAGTCTGGCTACATCCATAGCACTACAGTAGATTTCCGATTTATAACCGAGCAGGGATTGTCCCAATCGTTCCCCTAGCTGAGCACCGTAGACTCCCCAACCGGATCCAGCGCCATACCACTCCTGATCCAGGGGCAGCCGCACCAGATCTGCTGTTGCAACCTGCTCTGGGAACAGTGGCTTCACCAATTCGTTTTCACCAACGCGGTAAACACCCCAATACAACTCCCCCATTCGGGCATCAAATGCAGCCAGCAGATTTGGTTCACCCTTGTCCCTGTAGGCACGTTGTGCCAATGCAGCCAGGGTAGAGACTGGAACCACCGGCAGATCTGCAGCAAAGGCAGCGCCTTGTATTACCCCTGTTGCAATACGAACCCCTGTAAATGAACCTGGGCCACGACCAAATGCCATCGCATCCAGCTGCTTGGGCGTTAATTCTGCCTCAGCCAGCAACTCATCCATCATGCCGAGAATTAACTCACTGTGTCCTCTCGGTTTAATCTCATAGCGCAGTTCCACCTCATCATCGATGAGAAGTGCGGCGGAACAGGCCTCAGTAGCGGTCTCTATGGCTAGTAGTTTCATGATGGGGGCAGAAGGTAGCACGCTGTAAACTGCCAGGCTAACACAATTTATTGGTGATACAGATCGATCGACTCGTGAAAACTCTGAATAAAACAGACAGAGTAGGCTTATCCAGTACTTCCGATATTATCCCCCCTGCGTCTCTGCATCCATTCCTGCAGGCCCTGCAGCAGATCCCACAACACGGGAATGATGAACAGCGTCAAAGCCGTAGCAGCAGCCAAGCCGGTAACAAAGGTCGATGCCATAGTGCCCCACACCAGCGAATAACTGGGGAAACCTATCGCCATTGGCAGCAAACCGAGGCTAGTGGTAAGGGTGGTCAACAATATGGGACGAAGGCGGATATGAACCCCTTCGATAATCGCTTGCCGTCGTGTCATACCACTGCGATAACGTTTATTGATAAAATCGATTAACACCAGAGCGTCATTCACCACAACACCTGCCACACCAATCACCGCGATAAAACTGTTTACTGTAAACAGGGATTGCGTAATCAGTTTTCCGAACACCACACCAATCAGCGCAAATACAATCGCAGAGAGAATGATCAACGGCTGAAGGTAAGACTGAAATTGAGTCGCCAGGATTACATACATCACCAACACAGCAATAATGAATGCATAGGCCAGTGACTGAAAGGAGCGCTGGGTATCTTCGTGCTCACCTCCAAAAGTCACGCTGGCCCCTGGATAGTCATCACGGATCGTCTCATAGTAGGTTTTAACTGCATTCACCACCGCTGGAGTTGATGTTGGCGAACCTTCACGGATATCCGCCTTGAGACTGATGGCCCTCTGTCCCTGGTAGCGCTTGATCTCACCCGATTCATTGTATGCCCTGATCCGCACAAGATCGCTGAGGTAGACAGGCCGGTCTGCATCTTCGATTACCGGGATGTAGAGTACATTCTCAGGCTCATTCAATAGACCGGGATCGATGCGCAGTTTGATGTCGACCTCTTCATCGATATGACGATATTTCCCCACATAGCGTCCATCCAGCACACTGGCCGCCAGCTGCGCTACCTGACTGTTATCGAGATCAAACTCCGCTACCCTTTGTTGATCAACCTGAAGACGAAAAACCCGCTTCGGGACACCCCTGTCATCATTTAAATCGATTAAATTAGGGCCGATATCTGACGACTGCCGCATATAATCCAAAAGCACTCTGGCCAGCGCTGATACCATCTCCACATTCGCCCCTACTACCCGTACATTGATATCCTTACCGCTGGGTGGGCCATCATTTTGGGGATGCACATGGAGTTCATAGCCATCTGTTTCATAGATCGGCTTAAGTTTTTCGCGCATACGTTGCAAGTGTTCCAGAGGGTCATCGAAGGTCTGCTGACTGACACTTGGCATGGTGACGATCACTGAACCATGGTTATTACCATAAATCGGTTCATAGTCTTCATTGAAATACATCCCGGCAAGTCCAGACGCGGCACTGGCCATACCCGGCCCATCCTCCATAACCGTCTCTGCAATCTGTTTCACCCGCTGGTTGACTTCATCGATTGAAATATTACTTGGCCCTACCACGTCGACATAGTAGATCTTGTAGTCATCCGGAAAAAACTGAATCCGCACCAGAGGTACTTTGCCACTGGCTGAAAGGCTGATTATCACAACCGAAACGACAAACAACAAAGTCACAGCGATCACCGATAGTGCCCGATATTGCATGGTCAGATTCAACAACCAGTCGGTAAAACGGCGTGCCAGCCGCATCATCAGATTGTCCCGCTGCAACAGTTTCACTGCATTTTGGGCACGTGGCCCAAAATCGAGATAGTGGATAGGCAATATCAGCAGGCATTCGATTAACGAAGCAACAATGGCGAATGTCACTGCTTTCGGAACCAGGGCAAAAAACTGCCCGGTGGATCCGGTCATGATCAGCATTGGCAGAAACGCGGCCACAGTGGTCATGGTGGCGGAGATCACAGGTAGCGCGACTTCGGTTGTACCACTGATAATCGCATCCCTTAGCGGCTTACCTTCCTGTACATGCCGGTAGATATTCTCAGTCACCACAATAGCGTCATCCACCACTATGCCGGTGACCAGAACGAAGGAGAACAGGGTGATCTCATTCAGGCTGTTACCGGTCAGATACATAATCAACATCGTGATCATGAATGAGAAAGGAATCCCTATGGTGACCAGCCCTGCATTCCGAATCCCCATGAAATACCAGATGATCAGCGAGACCAGGAAGATACCCACCAACATATTCATTCCCAGGGTGCTTAAGCCATCCTTGATATAGATGGTCGAGTCCTGGGTCAGGACCAATTCGACACCCTGGGCCTTGAGTATGGGGCGAAACTCCTCGACGATTGCAAATACCTCATCCCGAATAGACATGGCATTGCCCTGATCAGACTTGATGACCTTCAAACCTAAAGAGGGTTGACCATTTACAGAAGCGATCACGATTGGATCCCGGGAATCCATTCCCATTCGGGTCACCAGGTCTGCAACATAGAGAAAGCTTCCGTCAGCATCTCGGCGAACAACCGTGGATTGAACTTGCTCCAGGCTGTAGAAGCGTTCATCCATCTTGACCAGAAACTCACCGCTCTGGTTGGTGTATTTTCCAGAGGGAATAGTTTGGTTGGCCCTAGTCAATGCCTGGGCAACCATGTCAAAGCTGATACCGAACTCACGCAATTTATGGGCATCGAGATAGAGATGAAACTCTTGTGTCTGCCTGCCGGAAAACTCTACCTGCTGCACGTCAGGAATCTTCAGAATCCGTGTCTTCAGCTCCTCACCCATCAAGGAGAGTGCTCGATTACTCTGATCACCCAACAGGTTGACTGAAATCACCGGCAACCAATCCTGCACCTTTGCATTCAGTAGCTGTGGCGGATCGACACCATCCGGCAGTTCACTGATGATATTCAAGACTTCGAAGCGAACCTCATTGAAGAGGCTGTCGTAATCAGAATCATCAATAAATTTGAGTCGGACGTTGGAACGTCCGCTAAAGGATGTGGAATTGATCCACTCTACGTCATCAACTTTTTCCAGTGCATCTTCTATCTTACGGGTGACCAGACTCTCCACTTCTACAGGAGAGGCACCGGGATAGACGGTGGAGATAATCACTTCACCGAAACCAAAGTTGGGATATCGCTCTGCTGGCAGTGCGAACAGGGAGATAAATCCCACCACAATCAACACCACAAACATCAGGTTGTAAAAAACCCGCTGTTTCAGTGAGAATGCGACAAGATCACGCATGGGTTACTCGCTACTCACCTGAAACTTGTCCCCAGGCTCTATTTCAGGCGAGGTAACGCGTACCCACCCCTCATCCGGACCATTTGAGCGACCAAGATAGACGACAGAAATTTCGCTGCCATCCGGTCGCTTAAGCCAATATTGTTCGTAGCGCTGCTGTAGTGCACGCTCGGGCACCAAAACAGCCCCGGAACGGGTTGGAATATTTAGTGCGAGTTCAACACGTAATCCGCCCCGGTATGAGGGCAACCCTTTAGAGATTTCCAGTTCGAAATGGATCTTGCGTGACTGTTTGTCAAAAGCGGGGGATACTCGGATCAATCTTGCGGGTATCTCAATCTTCAAATCTGGCAGAACTACTTTGAGACCTGTTTTCTGTTGCGCCAATAGCGCCTGATACTCCGTCATGCTGGCAGCAAATGGCGCTACAAGTCGACTGTAGTCACCGACCTCAACTACCGCTTCACCAGCGTTAATCCATTGACCAGGTTCAACGAATCGGTTTATCACCCGCCAGCCAGTTGGTGCAATGATGCAAAGTCTTTGTTTGCGTTCCAATAAAATGTCTGCTGCGATTGAGAGGGAGTTGAGTTGGGTTTCACTCCTATCCAAATTTCGCTGAGCGCTATCCAGCTGACTTTCAGAAGAGCTGTTTTTCTTTACCAATTTACTATAGCGGACAACTTCCTTGCGATAATAGGCCCTATCGACATTTAGAGCTTCCTGCTCAGCGCGATTGGCCCTCAGATCAAGATCCAGATAGGTATCATCCAAGCAGGCAAAAGCCCTCCCCTTGCTTATAGTGTCACCGACATCCCCGTTTACCGTGACCACACGCCCAGCCTGTTCAGCGGAGAGAACCAATCTGGAATGCGCACGGGTGAAGCCTGACTGGATTCCCCTCTGTACTGCCATCTTGGCCATCACCACATTCTCAACTGCGTAGAGACTAGAGATTGGAAGCGACCCACATAGAATTATTAACAGAAAACTAAATCTCATGGCAGCTCTATTCCCATCACTACAAGTAAGCGAATCACCTTAAAATCATAACTCATTACTGCCCATTGGTAATGAATTGGCTGTCATCTGAACCACCTGTCAACTTAAAGCACCAGTTATTATTACCATAGTAGATTTGTGGATATAGACACATACATGACATATTTCGCTGGTTACAATGGTTTACAAATCATGGCGTTGTTTGACTATACTTATGCAGTGGTTTTCAGCTAACTTTATGTACAATATAATGAAAGTGGTACGCAAGGCATGATATGGAAACGAAACAGTATCAAATAAATTCATAAGTACTTTCAGACGCTTTCGATTAATTCTGCACCCCTTGGGTAACGGAAATAAACGTTCAGATATTGTGAAAGGATCTGCCATTAAGCTACTTTTGTATAGCTTTTCTAACCAGAGCTGAAACTATTCAGAGGTCAGATAGCGATTAACCAATGGATCTTCAGGTAAAGCAGACCCAATTTACCAAAACTTTCATGACATTTTTTATTGGGTCGACTAATCAATACCAGCCTTACTTCGAATCACCTGGAGACAGTTGATTCAACCCATTTGAGTAAGGCGCTTTAAATCGAATTTTTTAGTGATTGCAATGTAGCAACGCCGATGTGTGCTTATACAATCACCATAGAGATACAGCTACCAAGGGATCGGGTATTATTTTCACTGGATGAAGCCTGTATTTTTAAATAAAGCTTGGAGGCTGACATGTGGATTTTCTATAAGCATCTACCCAGAAATGTGACTCTGAAAGAGGTGCAAAAGGTTACTATCAAGGGCGCTCGTAATGGTTGGTCGCCTTTCGGACTATTAAAAAAGCCAAATATTAAACGTTCAAAAATCATCAGAATAAAGGATCTTCAACAAGACACCTTTGAGTATCATGCGATTGTTCAAGTAAACCCAACTTCAATCACCGATACCATTATCGAGAATCTTGACGGCAAGACAGTGAATGGCCTCTATCTAAGACCCCATCGCTATCATCGTAGATTTACCAATAGGGATAGACGGACAATGCGTGACGGCCTTCATCAGGAAGATGAACGACGCAAATCTGACAGACGCAGAAACAACCTGATTACCAGGGTCGTGGAGATCGACTGAGGCCAAGGATGATTGCTGTTCAATTTATCTTCACATTATTCTGAAACCTACCTGCTTGGCAGACTAAGGCAATCCTCAGCGAATGCGCCTAAATCTTGATATGGTCATGTCTGGGTGTTGCAGGTGGCTATTCAATCAAATCATAAATATCATTTAGTCAAACACGCCTGCTGGGGCTGACTGTTTGAGTGCAGCGAGCCTCAGGCCTGCTGGTTTTTCCTAGCGGCGTGGCATAGGGGCACCCCCGTTTCTACGCTCTGCATGTGAATGCATAGGTAACTTGATGACAATAAAGACCGGGAACAAGCTCAAATGCCATAACGTTTGAATGGATAACATCTGACATGGCATTTGAAATGGTGCGGCAGGGCCGGCACCCTACGCTCCATTCTGGCTTTTGGTGGGGCATGGCCCCACCCTACCCTGAACAGTGCGCCTCTTATTCATTCCCTCGCTAGAGCGTGGGTGCGAGGAGATATAAGTCGCCAGGTTATTGGAAATGCGATCTGTAGGGTGCTGGCCCTGCCGCACCATTCTGCCCGTTCTGGCTTTTGGTGGGGCATGGCCCCACCCTGCCCTGAACAGTGCGCCTCTTATTCATTCCTCGCTAGAGCGTAGGAACTAGGAGATACAAGTCGCCAGGTTATTGGAAATGCGATCTGTAGGGTGCTGGCCCTGCCGCACCATTCTGCCCATTCTGGCTTATGGTGGGGCATGGCCCCACCCTACCTATCTTGAGAAAATGTAGGTGCGGCCTGGCCGTACCATCCAATTAGCACACTAGAAAAACAACTCAAAGAGTTTCCAGGATTTCCGCAAGCAGTTTACCGTCCAATGGATGTAAGGTATGGCTGAGTGGCGATTGCCGGACCTGAACCCTGCCTTTCAGCGCTGAGACACTATTCATGTCTTGGCTAAACGCCGGCACCAACTCGTCTCCCATACCAACTGGGCCAGAACGCACCACTGAAAGATAGTGAATCTCAGGATGAGGTTGGCGATTTAGCCAAAACAATAGGTTTCCAGGACGCTCAGGGGTTAAATCCAGTAATACGCCCCATGAGTCACGCACCACGTCATAGAGATCTCCGACAAGCAAGGATTTCACTGTACTGACCGGAAACAGATCGTCAGTCTTATCCAGTGCCTCAACGGATCTTAGGGTTCCCAAATGGGGCGATGCAATGGTAATCAATGCCTTTGTTTTCGGTATTCCACCCATCACCAGTGCTGCTCTTGCAACAACACCACCTGCTGAGTGACCTATCAGTATCAATTGCTCATGAGGGTGACGTTGAGCTATGGCATTCAGCATATCCCTCAGAACCCTTGCCTGGATCATAATGGGCTCGATAGAGGGAAGCTCAACCGTGTAAAACTTATTTTTCGCTGATGCCGATGAGAGTGGAAGCAAGCCTCGGGCTGTGAGTACACCTGCCTGTTGCCAGCCTGCCTGATGAAGTCTATTGCTGATACCGCTATGCTCCCAGGAAGCGGCGCTTCCAAGATAGCCATGCACCATAACCGCCACATCGGCCCTTGCCGATAAGGTAACCAGACTCAAGAATAAAACAGCAAACCATTTCATATTCAAACCCTCCTTACGCCATGCTTTGGTAATAGAGATTCTGCGGGTGTTTAGCCTCGGTAAAAAAGTGGTATCGCTCCAGAATAAGTCCCAGATATTGAATTAAAAAAGCGGCAATCGGTAGTCGTGATGATTCCAATACATAAGCAAGAAGAATCAATAGCACTGGCAGAATGAACACCATCAACAGAAAGCCGTAGCGAATCATCTGCAAAAAGGCCTCACTTTTACCATGGAAGAACTCACGGGTATTGAATGACCCTCCCATAAAACCCTGGGCCTTCTGGTGAAGATGCGCGTGGTGCACCCCAATTGCTGACTGAAGGCTGACCTTGCAGCGGAATTCACTGTTACGATAGAGCGTCGCACCGCGGCTTATCGCTCCAAGCAAAGTTGCCACAACTGCCCAGGTGCCATAAAAAACCACCAAGTTCGATCCCTGATAGGCTGACACGGCAGCGGCCAGCATAAAGCCAGAGGCTATACCTAGGAAAAGAAAGTTGGCTACCGTCAAAGGAGAGTGCCAGGCCTTGATAAAGCGAAGGCTGGCATAAATCATGGCGGTACAGAGAAACAGTAAAAAAGTCGCCACGGTACCAATGGCACCGATAATCAAAGTGATATCCACCGGTAAGGTTTGCGATATAACAAAAAGGGGTTGAGTCCATTCCAGATAGTGAAATAGACCATACATTGCCGTTAAGGCCATTGTGACAGGCAGTATAATCACTTCACGGGATAGCCAGGAGGTTCGCCATTGAGTCGCTGCTCGCCAGGCCCTTTCTGGACGACCTAAATGAAACACCGATGCGATCAGTCCGGCAATCAGCAACAACAGGGATAAGATACTGCCCTGGGCATAGAACTCATCACTCTGCACCGGCAGCAAATTGGCCAGCGAGTAGAGTTGGCCTGTAAACAAGGCTAAAAACAGCCCCTGTCCGACACCAATCAAGGTGGTCAGGAATATTACAGAAAAGGCTGGATGCATGATTAATTCTCCGAAACTCAAATATCATGAAGGTTTTCGCTTGCAGCGTGCCTAACCATTACGCTTTCAGCCATCGCAATCGATACACCATTCATGAACATAAATTCATTGTCCATCTGGACGCTCTTACCAAGCCACATCATCAAGAGTCTCACCACCTTCAGGCAGGCTGGGCAGTTGCTCTTTCTTCAGCGGATTGTCAGCTCGTACCAACTCATCCTCATGAATCTGGATACGAGTCTTGCGTCGAGGCAGATAGTGATTTGCCGGTTTGGTACCCCATTCAGGCTGCAAGGCATAGCCACCCTGCTCACGGATCGCTACAGAGACTACCGAATCGGAATCATGCACATCGCCAAACAATCTGGCACTGGTTGGACAGGCCAAAACACAGGCGGGCTTACGTTCTGATTCCGGTATTGTCTTATCGCTAATGCGATCGATACAGAGGGTGCACTTTTTCATCACCCGCTGTTTTTCATCAATCTCGCGGGCGCCGTATGGACAGGCCCAGGAGCAATATTTACAACCGATACATTTGTCATAGTCCACCAGCACCACACCATTATCCTCACGTTTATATGAGGCACCTGTCGGACAGACCGGAACGCAGGGTGGATCTTCACAATGCAGGCAAGACTTGGGAAAGTGATAGGTCTCAGTATGGGGGAATACACCGGCCTCATAGGTCTGTACCCTATTGAAGAAGGTGCCGTTTGGATCTTCGTCATAGGGCCGTTTATCAGTCATGGAACCAGCCCAACCGGAGGTATTCCACTCTTTGCAGCTGGTCACACAAGCGTGACAGCCGACGCAGACGTTGAGATCAATGACGAGTGCTAGTTGTGTCATTTTATTAAACCAATAGTTAGATCATTCATTTGATGTTGTGCTTGCGCCGAAACATGCCGGCAAAGTAGGCCTGCCATTTACCTCGGCGAGGATCCTGACCTGGCACTCTCTTTTGCACTTTAAACTGGGGCGAGGTCACCTTGGGTTCATCCTTGCCGGCCGGATAGATCTTTACCCGCACATCAAACCAGGCCGCCTGCCCGGTTACGGGGTCAGAATTCGACATGAACTCTCCCGCTTCACAAGGTGGCAACTCTTCAGAAATCAGATGATTGAGCAGAAACCCCTTCTGTGACTCATTCGCTTTGTCACTCAACCCCCAGGCACCGGCTGCTTTACCGATCGCATTCCAGGTCCAGACCGTACTCGGCTCTACCGCCTCAGAGAATCGCGCCATACAGCGCACTTTGTTGGTTGGCGATTCCACCCAGATCCAATCACCGTCTCCAAAACCACTCGCTTCCGCCAGCTTGGGATTGACGAATAGATAGTTGTGGGTGTGGATCTGACGCAACCAGGCATTCTGGGAATCCCAGGAGTGGTACATCGCCATCGGGCGCTGGGTCAGGGCACTGATCTGATACTGTCTGTTATCGATCAGCTTGTGCTCCAGCGGTGCAGTGTAAAACGGCAGTGGATCGAAATTTCTGTCAATCCGTTTGCGCAACCGCTCAGGTGGCTGCTTACCCGGTAATTTCCCCTGGGCTGCCAGACGAAAGCGCTGCAACACTTCGGAGTAGAGATGTATCGTTATCGGCTCCACATAACGGGTCATGCCGTGGGCTCTTGCCCACTCCAGGTAGCCCTGGTTCCAGTTGCGCATGTATTGATACGATTTTGGCAACTCGTATTGGTAGAAACAGCCATTTTTCTGGTACATCTCCCATTGGCGGGGATTGGGTTCACCTTTAAGAAACTTCTCACCACCTTTACCCCGCCAACCGGCCAGAAAGCCGATCCCGGAACCAGGAGAGCTTTCATAGTTGGTGATAAAATCCGGGTAGTCCCTGAATTTCCGACTGCCATCCTGTTTCACAAAAGCCGGTAAACCAAGTCGACTGCCCAGTTCAATCAATACCTCTTGGAATGGTTTGCACTCCCCTTTCGGCGGCACCACAGGGATACGCACAGAGTCCACAGGCCCCTCAAATTCAGAGATTGGCCTGTCGAGCATCGACATCGCATCGTGACGCTCCAAATAGGTGGTATCGGGCAGCACCAGATCGGCAAAGGCAACCGTCTCTGACTGGAAAGCGTCAGCAACAATAATGAACGGAATTTTGTACTCACCATGCTCATCCTTGTCTTTCAGCATATCCCGAACATTTTCGGTATTCATGGAGGAGTTCCAGGCCATATTCGCCATGAACAGCAACAAAGTGTCGATCGGATAGGGGTCACCCCGCCAGGCGTTGGTGATGACATTGTGCATCAGTCCATGCACCGATAAGGGATACTCCCAAGAGAAAGCCTTGTCGATTCTTACCGCCTCTCCCTGTTCATCTACAAACAGATCGTCTGGTTTGGATGGCCAACCCAGAGGCATGCCATCCAAAGGTGTATTCGGTTGCACACCCTCCGGTGAGTTGGGTGGCTTGGGACAAGGGGGAATGGGCCTTGGAAATGGGGCTTTATGACGAAAACCACCTGGCCTGTCGATGGTGCCCAGAATGGTCATCAGGATACCCAGTGCACGGATCGCCTGAAAGCCGTTGGAGTGAGCAGCCAGCCCGCGCATGGCATGAAAAGAGACCGGATTACCGGTAACACTGGCATGGTCGTTACCCCAGCTGTCTGTCCATTGAATCGGCAGTTCAATTTTCTGGTCACGAGCTACAACACCCATTTCATGGGCCAGACGCTTGATTGTCTCAGCAGGAATTCCGGTGATGTCTTCGGCCCACTCTGCGGTGTACTCTTCCACACGCTCTTTCAGCAACTGAAAAGCCGGCTTTACTGAGGTGCCATCCTCAAGGGTGAAATTCCCCAACAGTCGGGGGTCGGTACCGGGTGTATGGGTTGAAATTTCCCGATCCAGCTCCCGATCCCACCAGAGTTTATTCTCTGGATCGAAGCAGCCCTCTTCCACATGGGTCTCAAAGCGACGGAACAGGCCGTAATCGTCACACTCCTGGTCATCAACAACAAGTTCGGCAGAGTTAGTATATTTGATCAGAAACTCTCGATCGTAGAGTCCCTGCAGGATCAATTCACGGATGACCGCCAGTATCAGAGCGCCATCGGTACCCGGCTTGATGGGCACCCACTCATCGGCAATGGCTGAATAACCGGTGCGGATCGGATTGATGGAGATAAAACGTCCACCCCGCCGTTTAAAATCGGCCAGGGCAATCTTCATTGGATTGGAGTGGTGATCCTCTGCTGTACCGATCATGATGAACAGCTTGGAGCGCTCCAGATCGGGCCCACCGAACTCCCAGAATGAACCACCGATGGTATAGATCAGGCCAGCGGCCATATTGACTGAGCAAAAGCCGCCATGAGCTGCGTAGTTTGGCGTACCGAACTGCTTCGCAAATAGTCCGGTCAGGGCCTGCATCTGATCCCGGCCGGTAAACAGCGCAAATTTCTTGGGATCCTCCCCCCGTATTTTTCCCAGACGCTCTTCAATCAGGTCGAAGGCCCGCTCCCATGAGATCTCTTCAAATTCTGAGTCTCCCCGCTCGGCGCCCTGCTTACGCAGTAGTGGCTTGGTCAGCCGCGCAGGTGAGTACTGTTTCATGATACCGGAGGAGCCCTTGGCGCAGATCACCCCTTTGTTTAGAGGATGGCTGGGATTACCCTCGATATGGCGTACTTCCCCATCCCTTAGGGTGACCCTTATTCCACAACGGCAGGCACACATATAACAGGTGGTCTCTTTGGTCTCGACACGACCCAGATCGCTGTCAGATTGTTTTGTAGGATCCTGCATGGTGAAAAGCCTTGGTTTGAATTCAGTGTGGGTAAGAATATCCTTATATTAGCTTTTTATGATTTACCATGCCAGCAATTGCCATCACAATCCTTTGGGGGAGGACATACTTCCTTTAATGGCGTTTAATAAGATTCCTTCGCTAGAAGCGGATAACCCGACAAAATGTAGGTTATATTTTTGGTTTGGTTTTTTGCCGTATTCTGTAGATTGATCATATTCCCTATTCAACAGATCCGGCTGAGGGTTACCTAAATTACCACGCCTAGTAACGATACCTTTCCACAACCTCGTAGCCGTACTCCTGCTTCCAGCCCCAGGAGTAGTTGCGCAGATCATATAGCGCTGCCCGCTCCGCCTCTGCTGAGGAGCGTGAACTGAAGCCACATCCATAACTGGTACGCGGTTTTCCACGTAGGGTGGTGTATACCGTTTTTACGATCACCATATAGGCATGGGGCAGATCGGTACTTGCCTGGGCGTGAACATCCTGACCTTTTGTTCGATAGCCTTGATCAAGAAGACGCTGTTTCGCTTTCAGCAGCGCTGTTTCCGCACTATCTGAGAAGGAGGCCTCCCACTCAATGGCGAGGGAGTCACCCTGGCGTTTGGCAACCACACAACTGCCACCAGCCCAGACTGATGCCGGAATCAACAATCCCAGAATAATAAGCAGAACCAGACCCCTCATGAGTGAGGGTGTCGGGCGTGAACGTCGATCACAGCGCCTCCTTGAGCGATTCAAGATATTCCCAGCGTGCATAGGCCTGCTCCAGGTTTTGTTCCACCTCTGTCATCTGCAGCTGTAGCTCACCAATCTGTTCTGCCCCGGATGTCTGATAGAGATCGGGATTACTCAATTGGGCTTGGAACCCACTCAGGGATTGCTCCAGCTGTTCAATCGTTTGAGGCAACTGATCCAACTCGCGCTGATCTTTATAACTCAGCTTTGCTCTCTTGTTTTTCGGCTTTTCTTTCTGAGACTTGACCTTTTCCTGGTTGATTTTCTGCGCATCTTGCCGAAGCTCACGGCTTTTTTGCTCCCAGTCACTGTAGCCACCAACAGATTCTGAGAGCCTGCCCCCCTCCTCAAACACAAGACAGCTGGTCACAGAATGGTCGAGAAACTCCCGATCATGGCTCACCAGCAGCAGCGTCCCCTGGTAGCTCACAAGCAGCTCCTCAAGCAACTCCAGGGTTTCAATATCGAGGTCATTGGTAGGTTCATCAAGAACCAGAACATTGGCAGGCCTGGTAAACAGTTTAGCCAACAGCAGTCGGTTACGCTCACCACCAGATAAGGCATGTACCGGGGCTCTCGCCCGCTCAGGGGTAAACAAAAAGTCCTGTAGATAAGAGATGATGTGCTTGCTTTTGCCATCCACCTCAACCTTGTCGCTACCACCCCCCACATTTTCCTGCACAGACAATGCTTCATTCAGCTGGCTGCGTAGCTGATCAAAATAGGCAACTTGTAGTTGGGTCCCCAACTTGATCTTTCCCTTGTCAGGCTGCAACTTCCCAAGCAGCAGATTTATCAAGGTCGTTTTGCCCGATCCGTTAGGACCGATAATACCAACCCGATCACCTCGCATGATGGTGGTTGAGAAACCTTTGATCACGGGAGCCCCATCCCATGCAAAGTCGATATCCTCCACCTCGACCACCAGTTTCCCAGACCGCTCCGCTGACTGCAGCTGCATCTTCACTTGTCCGGTTGTATTGCGTCGTTTGCTGCGCTCATCTCGCATCGATTTGAGCATTCTGACCCGCCCCTCGTTACGGGTTCTTCTCGCCTTGATGCCCTGTCGAATCCAAACCTCTTCCTGGGCCAGTTTTTTATCGAATCTATCATTGGCTTGGGCTTCAGCATTCAGCATCTCCTCTTTTCGACGCAGAAAATTGCCATAGTCTCCAGGCCAATCAGTCATCTGCCCCCGGTCAAGTTCGAGAATCCTGGTCGCCAGCCGGCGTAAAAATGCCCGATCATGGGTAACAAACAGAACTGCACCTGGAAAACCAAGCAATAGATTTTCCATCCAGTCGATCGCCTCAATGTCGAGATGGTTGGTTGGTTCGTCCAGTAACAGCAGATCGGGTTCGGTAACCAATGCCTGAGCCAACAGCACCCGGCGCTTCAAACCTCCTGAGAGTTCACTGAATTGGGCATCTGCATCCAGTCCTGTGCGGGAAATAACAGTTTCCACCCGTTGCTCCAGCTGCCAACCACCTGAGGACTCAAGATCATGCTGCGCCTCTGCAAGTGATTCCAACAGCGCCTGATCTCCCTCCTCGGCCAGACGATGACTAATACGGTGGTAGTTCTTGAGTTTTTCTGCCAGCCCTCCCATGCCGTCAGCAACCAGGTCATAGACAGATCCGGAAACATCCTCGGGTACCTCCTGAATCAGACGGGCGATATCCACACCGTTACTGACTACACGCTCACCATCATCTGCGATCTGAGACCCCATGATCACCTTCATCAAGGTCGACTTACCCATACCGTTACGCCCCAACAGCGCGATGCGTTCTCCTTTTTCAATACTCAGGTTGACCCCATCCAGTAGTGGCGCATCGCCAAAGCTCAAGTGGAGGTTGCGCAGGGTTATTAACGGCATTGGTATTCCTGTATTTAAAGGCCCTTGTCGATGCAAAAGAGAAGCTTTTGATCACAGAGTAATAGCCTGATGAGGTGTGATTATCTCACAGCACTCCAGACTCGTCTCTTACCCTGGAAACAGGAGAACCGCGACAACGCTTAGGAGGGGTGGTTACCAGGTAATGGAGGAGGACTACGAAAATCCTGAAAGCGGATGTATCTGCAGCTTATAACTGCTCAGACTCCCAAGCCATCAATAGACGACTGACGTGGTGAGGCGCCTCTTCATTAAGCAAAATATTTTCCTGGCTCTGTATACCATCGATGAGTTTATGAATGCTGGTTATCAATGGTTGCAATCGCTCTCGCTCACCCTGCTTATCAACTAACCGCTGCACACCTGAGATCCGCTGATTAACCACCTCAACCAACAAATTCAGATTCTCCTTCCAACGCTGATAGCAGGTCTTGTTGTGCACGGGCATATTGCGCACTAAAACTGAGACAAATTTTGTATTGATTAAAGTGCGATGACCAAAATCGATGATTCGGCCTTTGTCATACATACTTTCCATCATCTCCTGATCCAATACCCCCACTTCACCGGCATGGGAAAAATAGTGGCCGCTGGAGGTCATACGTATGATCACCCGTAAACCAAATCGCTCAAAAGTGGTCAGCATCTGTTCCCCAAGAGAGCGGATATCGTCACACTCAAGACTGACAGAGATAAACTTCGCCAGCTCCCCAAGTTCAGCACTGAACGCCAAAGACTCTTCCATCTCCTCCTGAACCAGAGACGAGCGTTGCTTCGCATTCTGCAGATCATGATGATTGTTGAAAGCAATTCGAATCTTCAGTAACAGCTCATCTACATCATAGGGCTTGGAGACATAGTCATCAGCGCCGGCCTTATAACCAGCCAGACGCTCGCTTAATCTGGAGAGCGCAGATACAAAGATCACAGGGATCGGTGAGGTAGCTGGATTGGCCTTAATGATTCGACAGACCGTCAAGCCATCCATCAACGGCATATCGACATCAAGCAGTATCAGATCAGGTGGATCCTGCTCAAGCTGATCGAGACACATCTGCCCATTTGAGGCCAATGAGACCCGATAAGTGATTTTCAATATCTGTGCAAGGCTTGTCAGGTTTGACTGTTGATCATCTACAACCAGTATATGGTGAAGTTTAGAAGTCGGTTCCTGGTGACTCATCATCCACATCTCCGGGGCAAATACAAAACACCGTTATTTGAGGCCATACTCCAGAAAGCAATTGCTATCCCCCTTACTGGACGCCAAAATAAAGCCTGGTTAGTACATCTAAATTCTATCCCTTTTTGATGATTCCGAAAGCCCCACATCAAAGATGGATTATTGTCAGTTTAGTGATTTTTATGCGCATAACCATACACCTCAGCCCGCACAGGTTCCACCGTCACTGGAAAAAATTCACTGCCTATCAATGCACGATCTGGTATGGTTGACAATGTAGCTATGTTTTTACCTGGGTAGTTCC
The DNA here is from genome assembly GCF_058244645.1 of Candidatus Thiodiazotropha sp. AKAK3. Classification (NCBI taxonomy): domain Bacteria; kingdom Pseudomonadati; phylum Pseudomonadota; class Gammaproteobacteria; order Chromatiales; family Sedimenticolaceae; genus Candidatus Thiodiazotropha; species Candidatus Thiodiazotropha sp. AKAK3. The sequence goes on along the minus strand of NZ_JBSYOQ010000062.1, from coordinate 160,612 downwards.
GGTTTTCTGATTGGAAAAAGTCTATGCAAATGGAGGCTTTATTATAATCGGCATTGATTTTGTCTCCTCTGAGCTAAACCAAACCGGTTTCGCTGCATGTTGAAACTGACAGTCAGCAGTCAGGATGGATGAAAAATCAAACGCTTCAGAGCTATCTTAGGTAACTAAAAACGGGCACAATCGACTACTTCCAGAGATCACTATTTCTCGCTGATACGGAATATATTCTCAGGTGCCCCTAAAAGCCGTAAATTTTATGTGGTTAAAAAATAATTATGGTTAAAATCGTTACCTTTAAGGACGCCAGGGATGGAGTTGCAGACTGTCTGAAGTGCTCGTTACGCGAATCGGTTCTGTTTGCGGATCTCAAAGAAGAGGATTTCGAGAAGCTCCACGACCCGATAGATCAGTACACACTCCCAGCCGGATCAACGCTCTATCATGCTGGTGACAAAGGCGACCGCATGTACACAGTGCGCAGCGGCATTCTCAAATTGGTGCAGTATCTGCCTGATGGGAGTCAGCGCATCGTTCGCCTTATCCGCACCACAGATATTACCGGCCTCGAATGCATCGTTGGAGAGGCCTACCAACACGATGCGGTGGTTTTGCAGGAAACAGAGGTCTGCTCTCTGCCTGTCCGGGTAGTGGATAACCTCAGCCAAGAGAACCCAGCACTCCATAGAGAGCTGCTCAACCGTTGGCAGAAAGCACTCAATGAAGCCGATGCCTGGCTCACTGAACTCTCTACCGGTTCTGCAAAACAGCGTGTTGCGCGATTGTTACTGAGGTTGGTGAAAGACACCCAAGAGAGTCAGTGCAGCCTGTTTGCCCGTGAAGACATGGGGGCCATGCTGGGTATTACCACTGAGACGGCGAGCCGAACCATTGCCGAGTTCAAGCGCCAGAGTCTACTGATTGAAACCACTCCCAACCAGTTCTTACTGGACACACCAAATCTTCAAAGAATTGCAGAGGATTGATCATTTTCAATGCCTTAGCTGGCCTGTAAGCATTACATTCCCCGGATAATCAATTGTTCAACCATCACCACCGATGGACAATGGAGATGCCACTTGCAACAGGTCGTCGAGGAAATTGGGCTTCCGGTATTTTCACTCCAGATCGATACAGCGGATTGTCGCTTCAAATCGGTTGAAGAGATCGTCGCCTATTTAGAGTCAGAAATCGCTGGTCACAAATCGGCCCGGTTCATTGCCACTTTCAATCACTTGAAACACACGTCAGAACTGCCCGAGGGGCAATTGGCGGAAGGCATAATCGCTGCCTACAATGTTCTTTTCTGCTTTGGATTTACCCTCCAGGCGCCAGAGCAATTGGCCTGCCGTCCAAGATCCATTGGCATCTGTCAGATGGAAGATCAGATCACCGTCTCATTTATCGAGGCACCTATGCCTGTAGCCAATGCAGTGATGGAAAAATGGGCAAATTCACTGATGATAGAGCATCCTGCATCTACTTCCAGTCCGATGAGACCCGAAGCTAAAAAGATCCTCTCCTGAGCAAACAAGAGATGTAATTGAATGATGAAAATTGCCGTAACCAGTCAGAACTTTCGCACCATCACTGCTCATGCAGGTAAATGTCGCCGTTTTCTTATTCTAAGTCGGAATGGCGACGGTGAATTAGTTGAAGTGGATCGGCTGGACCTACCCAAAGATATGTCGATGCATGAGTTCAAAGGCCGGCAACATCCGCTGTTCGAATCTGATGTGTTACTGACAGCCAGTGCTGGGCAAGGTTTTATCAGACGCCTGGATCAGGAAAAGACCCAGGTCATCTGTACCAGTGAAACCGATCCCTATGCCGCAGCCAGTGCCTTGCTGGATGGCAGACCACTGCCAGCAGCAGAACAACACACGCACCATCAGCCAAGCACACCCATCATGCCGGGACTTTGAAGAATCAGAACTCCATTTCCAGATCATCTATTACCTGATCGATACCGGCTTGTGCGCAAGCCTCATCCGTTTCACCTGAAGGTGCGCCACTCACCCCTACTCCACCAAGCAGTTGTCCACCCGCTTGAACCGGCAGGCCTCCAGCAGACATCACCAAGCCATCTATCCGCCCGATGGGGCTGTCGGCTCTATCTTTCAGTGCTGAGGTGGCAGCATTGAAGTTGACCGCAGTAAAGGCCTTTTGACGACTGATAGGCAGTGTAATTTGAGCCGCAATCGTGTCACGCATGGTAACTTGTACAATCCCATTCCGGTCGACCACGGTCACACCTATCTGGATACCCTGCTTACGACAGGCCTCAACTGCACCTAATGCGATCTGATTGGCTTTTTCCATCGTCAGACGTTTCAGATTAACCGTAGGTGACGCCTCGTCATCAGCATGTACTACAGGGACTGCCAGAAACAGCAGCATACTTGCCAGTGCTATTTTAGATTTTTTCATTATCCTCTCCTCAGTGGCTCTTTCTTGGCCATATATTATTGTTTAGTCGGACTAAATCTAACAGTTAACTGTTACTATTCATCTCATTATTGATAGTGATTCTGCACATATTCATCCACCAGCTGAATGAACTGCTGTGCAATATTCTCGCCTTTCAGGGTGACGCTTTTCTCCCCATCCACATAGACAGGTGCTGAAGGGGACTCACCTGTTCCTGGCAGGCTGATACCAATGTTAGCCTGTTTGCTCTCACCAGGGCCATTGACAACACACCCCATGACAGCAACCGTTAGAGAGGCCACTTCTGGGTATTTTTCACGCCACACAGGCATGCTTTCACGAAGATGGGTCTGTACCTCTTTTGCAAGATGCTGGAAAAAGGTGCTGGTTGTCCGCCCACATCCTGGACAAGCCACTACCATCGGCGTAAATGCACTGATCCCCATGGATTGAAGCAGCTCTTGGGCTACAATCACTTCCTGGGTTCTTGCTCCACCCGGTTCCGGCGTCAAAGAGATTCGGATCGTATCGCCAATACCTTCTTGCAACAACACCGCCAGGGCAGCACTGGAGGCAACTATCCCCTTTGAACCCATCCCCGCTTCAGTAAGACCGAGATGAAGCGCATAATCGCAACGCTTTGCCAGCTCCCGATAGACAGCAATCAGATCCTGTACGCCACTCATCTTACAGGAGAGGATGATTTGCTCAGGTGAGAGACCTAGTGCCACCGCACGTTCCGCACTTTCGAGAGCAGAGGTCACCATGATCTCCCGGGTCATCTGGTCGGCTGGAAGAGGATTCTCAGAATTTGCATTCTGATCCATCATTCGGGCGACGAGTCCCTTATCAAGACTGCCCCAATTAACACCAATTCGTACCGGCTTCCCGTAGCGGCAAGCCAGTTCGATCATAAGAGCGAACTGATTATCACGCTTCTCACCACTTCCCACATTACCCGGATTGATACGATATTTTGCCAAGGCCTGGGCGCAGTCAGGATAGTCACTTAACAGACGATGGCCGTTGAAGTGAAAATCTCCGACCAGAGGAACATCAAGACCCATCTGTTGCAGGCGATTTTGGATTTCGGGTACTGCCTCTGCAGCAGCCTCATTATTGACTGTGATTCGCACCAGCTTTGAGCCTGCACGGGCCAGCGCAGCCACCTGCTCAGTAGTCGCGTCGATATCAGCTGTATCGGTGTTGGTCATAGACTGTACAACCACAGGTGCGTCACTCCCAATGTGTACTCCGCCAACCAGAACACTTCGGGTTTGATGTCTTTGAATTGCCACGCTTGTCAATGCCTCTGTTTACCTACTTGGTTTGGCACGATTTTGCCTGACTGGAGATGCCTCGCCAACACCCTTGTGAAAGCGCAGCGATGAGAAAGTTCATGGTAGTGCGCTAGTGTGGTGATGCCCGGCCGACGGCCGGGCTGCTGAGAAGAGTGTAAACTATTTCAGTTTACCGATACCTAGCATCTTCAAAATATACTTTTCATAGATTGGCTCGGATGTACCTTTCTTCATCTTGCGGATGAAATACTTCTCAAAGGCGATCTTGGCCATATGAACCCACTTGCCTTTCTTGAACCAGGCAACGTTGCGAGGAGGGATTTGAGGCAGAGCCACGAAGGCTGCTCCTGTATCGCCCATATCTGCCAGGCAGATGGCGTTCCAGGTTGCCAGAGTTGTACCCTCTCTTCCTGCCAGATCATCAGCAATGTTGTGCACAATAGCGGTTACCATTGATTCGATCATATAGCCAGTCTTAGGGGCACCTGTTGGTACTGCGGTCGCTTCCACAGGGGGTATTGCAATACAAACACCGGCAGCATAGATGTTGGGATATTTTGGATTGCGCTGATGATCATCAACAAACACGAAACCACGTGGATTACACAGCCCATCAACCTCTGCCACGGCTTCAACACCTTTGAAGGCGGGTAACATCATCGAATATTTAAACTCAAGCTCATGATCTTTGATCTTATGGCCTGAATCATCGTACTGTTCGACGATCATCTTACCCTTTTCAACCTTGGTTACCTTGGCATTGGTTATCCAGTTGATATGGTGATTGCGGAAATCGCTCTCGAGAAAACCCTTTGAATCCCCCACACCACCAAGACCGAGATGGCCGATATAGGGCTCAGAGGTAACAAAGGTGATCGGTATTTTGTCACGAACCTTCCGCTTTCGCAGATCCGAGTCCATGATGAAAGAAAATTCATAAGCCGGGCCGAAACAGCTGGCAAATGGCATTGCACCAATAATCACATGTCCAGGGTCATCCAACAGATCGAGATAAGCCTGATAAGCCTTCTCAGCATGATCAACTGTACAGATTGATTCGGTAAAACCCTCCGGCCCTGAACCCTCAACTTCTTCAAATGCCAACCTGGGCCCAGTTGCAATAACCAGGTAGTCAAAGTCGACCGAATCTCCACCATCCAGGGTAACCGTCTTGGCTTCGGGATCAATCTTTGCGACCCTATCGGCAATAAAATTGATACCTTTCCGCTCCAAATGGGGACGAATATCAAAGGTGATGTGGGAACGATCACGCCAGCCGACTGCGAGCCAGGGATTTGAAGGAACGAACTGGAAATACTCCCGCTCGTTGATCATTGTCACTTCGTGTTCACGACCAAGTTCCATGCGAAGTTCATAAGCACAGGGCATCCCACCTGTACCGGCACCTATTACTACGATATGCGCCATCTTAGGAAAACCTCCATCCACTCCTGAAATTATTAGTATGCGGTGATGCCAGGAGAGGACACAGCACCGCTAGCTTGTGAAGTTGTCAGTTTATATTCAAGTTACTGAAAATCAAAGCTAATAAAGCATTTCCGCATACAGTAATCTACTGTATTACTTAAACTTTCTGCATCCACACCAACAACATTCAATTTTTCAATCAGGCTGATTACAACGCACCACTGACGCCAAGCCTGAGGCTGAAAAGCTCTAGATCTGAGTCTCTACTGGCGTGTAAACCAATCACTGACGCTACTCTGGGAGGCGAGGCTGAGTTTTGCTTCCAAGTGTGGCAGATGTTGCGTGATCAAGGATTTAACCAACTCCGCAGAGTTATTTTTTTCACTGATATGAGAGGCAACCAAATTGTGTAATCGTTCAGTAGGCAGTTGATTTAGCAACTGTAGTGCTTGATGGTTACTTAAATGGCCAAGGCCACCACCAACCCTGGCTTGCAATGAACGGGGATAGGGTCCATTCGCCAACATCTCCGAATCATGATTGAACTCCAATACCAGATTATCGCAATCCTTTAGGATTTGACTGATATGGGGCGTTATATGGCCAGCATCGGTCAATACCCCCAGGCGGTGTTTGGCTGATGTAAATACAAATTGGCAGGGTTCTCTGGAATCATGTGGTACTGGATATGGCAGAACGGAAAGATCCCCTATGGAGAAGGGCCCTGCATGACTGTCTATCAGCTGCAGATCGGGGAGAGATCCATAGCTGATGCTATGAAATGTACCTGGCGTCATCCACACCGGTAGCTGGTAACGTCTCGCCATGGCACCCACACCCCGTATATGGTCACCATGTTCATGGGTTACCAGAATTGCCGTAAGCGTAGTGGGATCAATCGCCAACTGGCTGAGCCTTGCCTCTACTTCACGAGCTGCAAAGCCGCAATCGAGCAGCACCCTGACATGGGCAGTCTCCAGCAGCAGCGCATTGCCGCGACTGCCACTTCCGAGAATCGCAAAGCGTAGCGACACTAATCAGCGTATCTGTTCGTGAATCAGTCCAAGTATGGTTTCAACAGCTATGGCATCGGCTTCTCCACCCTGCTCATTTCTCACCACAACCTGGGTAGTTGTTCCGTCAGATAAGAGTTTCACCTGATATTGAGCCTCACTGTTGATCTTTTCTTCATCATCCGACCAGAATGCAAGCTTGGAGAGAAAACCCTCATCCTCTTTTTCATCTTCCGATAATTGGCTGTAACGAACAAAATAGGTGCCATTGGATCGATCCCTGTCTTCCACCGCAAACCCAACCCGATCAAGGGCAACCCCAGTCAGTCTCCAGGCTCGGGCAAACTCTTCGTCGATCCACAATTCCGGTAATTCTCCAGTCGTCAGCAGACGAGAACGATCTGCTCTTTCGCTGGATGCAGAGACCGCCTCCTTAGCCTTCTCAGAGGAGACACCAAGATGCACCATAAGGCTGCGTAGCATAGAGGCCTCGACCTCAGGATCATTGGGACGAGGGGTCCAATAGGTGGTATCCGCATCACCACTGATATTTTCTTTCAGCTTCTCTTCCAATCCTCTATGGGTTAAATAGAGTTCAGTAGTTCCTTGCTCGAGTCCCCGATCCAATCTGACCCGAAACTGATCCCTGGTGGCTGATGAGTAGATACCGCCCAGGGCTTTTCTGAAGAATTCAGTAATAAAGCCTTGCTTGATATCAGCACGGCTCTCCAGCCAGTCCGTTTTCATGACACCGACTTTTGGATTCTGCTCGATCAGAAGTAGACCGTTTTTACGCCAGAATGCCACTACTTTCGGCCAAACTCGACGTGGTTCAGCATCGATAACCAACCAGCGCTTATCACCATCACGTTCGACTCGTATACCTTCAAATTCAGGTAATACTTCCTCGGCAACTATGGAGCCGGAAGTTCGTTTATCCCGCTGACTGGCATACTCCTCGTAGGAGGCACTGCCAGCACCAGGAATAGCCATTGCATCCTGAATGGTCTGGCTGGTTAGATCTGGAGGTATCTCCAAGTCATCAACAGTCTCTTGCTGAGTTCGGTATTCACGCTCCGAATCGGAGAAAAATCCACCATCAGAACTGCAACCAGACAATGACAGAATCGATAAGGATAGAGAGAGAAAAATTAGGTTTAAGCGCATATTCAAGGAGTTTTGCCAGATTGTACTGTGTTGCCTATGACAAGGATTTTAACCTCAAGTTTACAGCAGGAAGAGGTTTGGCACTTCTTACTCTGGACTTTCGGTGCGTGAAGGCTGTATTTAATAATCACAAAACCCCTGCCTGCTGCATGGCAGCACGCACTGACGGCTCTGATGTTTGTGTCATCCAGGTAAGGGGTAACCGGATACCCTTCTGAGCAAGCCCAAGCTCTGTCATCGCCCATTTTACCGGAATCGGACTCGATTCCACGAAAAGTGCACTATGCAATCCTGCCAGACGCTTATCAATTGCCTCTGCCTCAGAGCGGTTGCCTGCCAAAGCAGCAGCCACCATATCATGCATCAAAGCTGGTGCTACATTCGCTGTTACAGAGATAACCCCGTGACCGCCTCGCAGTAGAAACTCACATCCGGTGGCATCGTCACCACTATAGAGCTCGAAATCAGAACTGCAGAGATCCATTATCTGCTGTAACCGGTCAAGATCACCTGTTGCCTCTTTGACCCCGATAATATTCGGGATAGGTGCCAGACGCGCAATCGTCTCGGGGAGCATATCGCAGGCGGTACGACCTGGGACATTGTAGAGAATCTGAGGAATATCGACCGCTTCGGCCACAGCCTTGTAGTGCTGAAAGAGCCCTTCCTGGGTAGGCTTATTGTAATAGGGCGTAACCAATAGACAGGCATCTGCCCCAGCCTCTTTGGCACAGCGTGTCAGATCTATTGCCTCTCGGGTAGAGTTGGCCCCGGTACCGGCAATAACCGGAATGCGCGAGTCAACATATTCAACCACACGACGAATAACCGCACAGTGCTCCTCTTCATCGAGGGTAGCTGATTCACCTGTCGTGCCGACAGCCACTATGGCATCACTGCCCTGCTGGACGTGAAAATCCACCAACCCTTGCAGAGCGCCATCATCCAGGACGCCATCTTCACTCATGGGAGTGATCATTGCTACCATACTGCCGTGAAACATCAGTCCACACCCCTAATTTTGATCAATCCGCAATGTTAGCCTGTGGCTCGTGACTCTGACAAGTGGCACAAATTTAAACCATGACATATCGCTTGTGACTCACCCCTGGTGGTACACTCAACAAAACCCTGAACAATAACTGACTGTAAGAGATCCCAATGTCCACACCGAAGAACTTTCTGGTTATCTCGGCACTCGGCAAAGACCAACCCGGTATCGTCAAGAATCTTTCCAAAAAGATCCTCGACGAGGGCTGCAATATTACCGACAGCCGGATGACTGTACTCGGCGGCGAATTCGCCATACTGCTTCTGATCGAAGGGCCGTGGAATACCCTGGCCAAACTGGAGTCAGCTGTTCCTGAATTGCAAAAAGATTTGGGCCTGACAATCATCTGCAAACGTACAGAGGGCCGCATTCCATCGAGTAATCAACTGCCCTATCTCGTTGAAGTGGTCTCCATGGATCACCCTGGCATTGTCAATCAATTGGCTGAGTTTTTTTCCGAGCGTCAAATCAATATTGAAGATATGACTACCAGCAGTTATTCCGCAGCCCACACCGGCACACCGATGTTCTCGGTACACCTGAGTGTCGGCATACCATCGGAAACCCAGATTGCCGTGCTGAGAGAGGAGTTCATGGACTACTGTGATGCCCTCAACCTCGACGCAGTCATAGAACCGATCAAAGGTTAAGGAGGAATCACCACAAATGAGCGCTGTCGCCATTGGAAAAACCGTAGCCGATATCTCACTCCCTGCTACGGGAGATAAACAGATAAAATTCAGTGATTTCAGAGGTAAACCGATTATTCTTTACTTCTACCCCAAAGCAAGCACACCAGGTTGTACCCAAGAGGGTCTGGATTTCACTGCAGCGATTGCCAAATTCCGCCGACAATCTGCTGTTATACTCGGCGCCTCCAGAGATGGAGTGAAAGCGCAGGAAAACTTCAAATCCAAACAAGGATTTCCATTTGAGCTGCTATCTGACAAGGATGAAACCCTTTGCCAGGCCTTCGATGTCATAAAAATGAAATCGATGTACGGCAAGAAGGTAAGAGGGATCGAGCGCAGTACTTTCCTGATCGATGAGGCTGGTAAGTTACGCTATGAATGGCGAAAAGTTAAAGTGAAAGGCCACGTCGAAGAGGTATTGGAGACGCTTAAAGCCATACGGGCTGGAAATCTCTCCTGAACCTCACCCTAAAAAACCGCTGTATTGAGTTTCATACCAATGAAGCTCATCGCCTGTCCGAGAATTGAGACCGAGCATGTCAGAATCCCAAACCAATAAACCACGCTTGTTTGTCCTTGATACCAATGTGCTGATGCACGACCCGACCGCCCTCTTTCGCTTCAAAGAGCACGATATCTTTCTTCCCATGGTGGTACTTGAAGAGCTTGATAAGGGCAAGAAGGGCATGTCAGAAGTGGCGAGGAACGTACGCCAGACCAGTCGTTTTCTCGACGAACTGATGGGGCACGCCTCCCAGGAGACAATCAGCCAGGGATTACCCTTGAACACCCTGCAGCTGAATGGCACCAGTGATGCAATTTCTGGACACCTATTGTTTCAAACCAAACCAGTCACCAGGGATCTGCCACTCTCGTTACCGGGCAACACCCCTGACAACAACATACTCGCCACAGCGCTCGATCTTCAATCGGAATACCCTGAAAAAAGTATCGTACTGGTATCCAAGGATATTAATCTACGTATCAAAGCCACCGTACTCGGTATCCGGGCTGAAGACTATAGCAATGATCAGGTGTTGGAAGACGTCAATCTGCTCTACAGCGGACTCGATGAGGTTGAATCTGATTTCTGGGAGCAGCATACAAAAGAGCTTGAATCATGGCAGGAGGAGGGTAGAACTTTTTATCGTGTCACTGGACCCGATACTCAATCCTGGTATCCGAGTCAGTGCCTCTACTTAAAGGGCGATGAGGGATTTCAGGCAATTGTCAGGGAGCAGCAGGATAGTAGCGCCGTCATTGAACTGGCTGAAGACTACAGTAATCCCAAACATGCTGTTTGGGGCATCACCGCACGCAATCAAGAGCAAAATTATGCGCTGAATCTATTGCTTGATCCGAACCTCGACTTTGTATCACTTTTAGGTACAGCCGGCACAGGTAAAACCCTGTTAACACTGGCCGCCGGATTGGTACAGACACTTGATCTCAACATCTATCGTGAAATCATCATGACCAGAGTCACTGTTCCCGTTGGTGAGGATATCGGTTTTCTACCCGGCACCGAGGAAGAAAAAATGACTCCCTGGATGGGGGCATTGATGGATAACCTGGAGGTACTCACCCAGACCGAAGGTGGTGAATGGGGTCGCGCTGCAACAGAAGACCTGCTGCGCAGCCGTATTCGAATCCACTCCCTCAACTTCATGCGAGGCAGAACCTTTCTCAACAAATTCATCATCCTGGATGAGGCTCAAAACCTCACACCCAAGCAGATGAAAACCTTGATCACCCGTGCAGGACCAGGTACTAAGATCGTCTGCCTGGGGAATGTCGCGCAAATCGACACCCCCTACCTGACTGAGACCACCTCCGGTCTGACCTATGCAGTGGATCGTTTTAAGAACTGGCCTCACAGTGGCCATATCACCTTGCAGCGTGGAGAGCGTTCTCGATTGGCCGATTATGCATCAGCTAACCTTTAAGGAGCCCCTGAGACATAGATAAATCGGTTCCTGATGGCTGAAAGGCTCCAATGCTGCCATAGCCCTTCGCGAGCCGTAGGATGGGGCCATACTCCACCAGAGAAGTTGGAAAATTGAATCAAATTGCCTCAAATTCACACCAGCCATGCAGAAATAACACTATCTGAATCTCTTGATGTGCTTGGGTCAACGCACCATTCAGTGGATACTTCCCCTATCCACGATACTCTTAAGTTCGTTGATAGAGCGACGATAGATTTCTGCTGTCTGGTTATAACTGGCGATTAAGCCGCTGGTATCCCCCTGTCGGCCTTTGAACTCAAGGTCTCGGGCGAGGATTGAAAGTTCCATAGCGCCAACATTTGCGCTGCTCGATTTCAAGGGATGGGCCGATTTAACCAATCCATCCATGTCTCCAGCCTTTACTGCGTCACGAATCCCAAGCATCAGCCCAGGTGCGCTCTTGAGATAACTCTCAAGCACAGAAACGAAATCCTCTTCCATGATTTCGTATAGCTCTTCTAATACGTTACGATCAATCATGCCACCAGATGACATGCCAATATCTCCAACATGCAGCAAATCCTCACTCGATATATCAATCTCTGCCTCTTCTTCAGTTTCATGAACAGGCTCAGTTAGACTAGCATCACTGCCCTCACTTATCATCTCTTCCATCGGCAACCACTGACGCAGCATATTTTCGAGCTGGGCCGGTTTTACCGGCTTTGACAGATAATCGTCCATACCCACTGCCAGGCAGCGCTCCCGATCCCCAGCCATGGCATTTGCTGTCATAGCAATAACAGGGGTGCGCATCAGCCCCTGCTTCTGCTCCCTATCCCGAATTGCCTCTGTGGTTTCATATCCATCCATTCTGGGCATCTGGCAATCCATCAGTACCACGTCGAACTGCTCTTCGCTCATCGCTTGAATAGCTTCGACACCATCATTTGAGGTTATTGGAGAGAGACCAGCCTTCTCCAGCATTTTCTTCACAACAGCCTGATTGACAGGGTTGTCTTCAACCACCAGCACCCGTCCTACCAGCCTGGTATGAGACGGATCCTGCCTCGCATCATCTTCCCGCATGGCACCAGGTTCTTGCTGCGGTTCAAGTTGACTATCCAGCCAATTGAAATGGTCGTCCGGCATACGTGGAATCGGTACCTCTTCCGGCATAGTTGTCACCCCAGAGGTCTGCTCAACATCGAATATTCGATTTAACCGTTGCTTGATCTCTTTACCAGTCGTGTTGGCAGTAAGACACTCGACACCCAAGGCCTCGTAGGTCGTAGAGGCTTCATACGGCACATTCACGGCCAGAATCATGACATCGCGCATATGCGCCACTTCTCTCGCGGAATTGATGGTTTGAGCAAGATTAATACTGGTTAGTGAAGCATCGAACACAATCAGCTCATAACGCCAGCTCACGCCTAGACTTGCTGAAGATTTGAGTTTATGGAGAGCATCGTATTGATCCACACTCTGTTCCACCATCATCCCCTCTTCCTTAAGGGTATAGAACAACTGCCGGGCCTCTTGAATTTGTGTATCAGCAATCAGCAGGGTGCGAATATCCTGTAGATTGCGTCTTCCGGAAGGCATCTCCTGTAGAGATTTTCTCATTGGCAGGATAAACCAGAAAAAAGAGCCTTGATTCGGCGTTGATTTGACCCCGATCTTACCCCCCATCAACTCAGTCAGTCTTTTGCAGATCACCAGCCCCAAACCGGTTCCACCATGCTTGCGCGTGGTTGATGCATCTGCCTGGGAAAAGGGTTCGAACAGACGCTCTACCTGTTCCTGGGTCATTCCAATCCCTGTATCACGTACCGCGAACATCAGTTCAACCTCTGTACGGGAGGTTTGACGATTAGACAATTCAACCGTGACCTCACCGTGCTCGGTAAACTTAATTGCGTTGCTTACCAGATTAGTGAGAATCTGACGCAAGCGCATGGGATCACCCCTTACGGTTTTCGGTACACCCCGTTCGATTCGATAGTTGAGTTTTAAATTGCGTCGATCAGCAGCGTTCTTCATCAAGGAAGTTACCTGCTCAATGGTATTTGCCAGATTGAGCTCAATAAATTCCAAATCGAGTTTACCCGCTTCAATCTTTGAGAAGTCGAGAATATCGTTAATGATGCTAAGCAATAGCTGTGATGAATTGAGAGCTGTGCCGACAAACTGTTTCTGCTCCCGATTCAGCTTGGTCTCAAGCAACATTTCGAGGATTGGCAGAATGCCATTCAAAGGCGTTCGGATTTCATGACTCATGGTGGCCAAAAACTCAGACTTGGCGAGGTTCGCACCTTCTGCCTCCTCCTTGGCCAGAAACAGCTCCTGCTCAACGGACTGACGCTGATCGTTTTCCTGAATCAAGCGACTCCTCATCTCACTCAATTCTGTTTCCGAAGCAACCATACGCTCATGTAACAACACCCGATTTGCGGCCATCAGCAGGTAGCCCTGCTGATATACCGTCATCCATGCAGAGAGAATCAGTAACGCAAGAGCATAAGCAATCAACCCGGCGAGGAACTCTTCACTGACCCCCTCTTTATCGCCATTCAGCACCAGTACTATCAGAAGTGTTGCCGACAGCACGAAAACTATGCTGAAGAAGGTATCAATAGTGAGTAGCAGGGCAGTCAGCAGGAAAACAGTACCGATCAAAACCAGATCGATGACCAGATAGTTGGTTGATTCTGGATTGAATAGTAGGTGCACCAACGCTGCAGCCCATAACAAGCCAAGCAAAAGAACCCCAGGAAGCATGGCGTAACGCCAGAACTGCAAATTTTCCAGCTGACTTTGCCTGGAAAACAGCGTCAGTGTCGTTTGTCCCAGTAACACAACTGCAAGCAGTCCTCCCCAGACAATACCCAGGTTGAACTCCCAGACTTTGTTGAGATAGAAAAAGAGCACTCCAGCGATTAAATTCGCAATAATGAGTGTTATGCCATTGGCATATAACAGGCGAATTCGTTCTTTTTTGATTTTTATCGCTTCTGCGTCTGGATCTGACATGCGGGTAACTTAAGAGCCTTAGATCACAAATATGTAGTAAATTAGCACATCATGAATACAAGTGCCTCATCTTCAATTACTTTACCCGAAGTAAAATTGCCTTTATTTTGTATTAGAGGCACTTTGAACAGCACTATTTCGCTCCAAATATTCAGCAGTTTTCTGAGGTTGCTTTGATTACCGACGCCAACACGATTTCCCGAATTATCGAACAATTCCATTTTCTGCAGAGCGCAGACAGTGACTTCGTACAACGCTTTTTCGATCGTGTTAACAAGATAGAGTTGCCCCCATCACAACCAATTTGCCATCAGGGCACCCAATGCAGTCATCTCGCACTAGTCATATCGGGAGTGGCGAGGGTCTATAAAATCAGTGACAGCGGTAGAGAAATCACATTATACCGAATCGGTCCGGGTGAAAGCTGCATCCTGACTGCCTCCTGTATCATCAACGACGAGCCCTTTCCTGCCTATGCGATAACTGAAGAGCCAATTGAAGCAGTGCTGATCAGTACAGCTGATGTGATACGTTGGACTGATGACACGCCCGCCTTGAGAAACTATCTTTTCAATCTTATCAGCAGTCGCTTAAGTGAAGTCATTGGGGTGGTTGAGGAGATCGCTTTCCGCCGTGTTGACCGCCGCTTGGCCAGCTACCTGATACAGAGAGCTGATACCATTGACGGATCTATCGAAACCACACATCAGATAATAGCCTCTGACCTCGGAACTTCCAGAGAGGTGGTCAGTCGCATTCTTAAAGACCTCGAGCAGCAGCAAATGATCTCCACAGCCAGAGGTGTGATAAAAATCTGCAACAGAGACAGCCTCTACGAAAAAAGTAGTGAAACTCAATAAACCAAGTGCTGTGTGACATAGTCACATACATTTACCGGATCAGGGCTTATCCTCTGCTTTGACATCTACCAGCACAACGGAAATCTGAACTCGTTGGCGGCTTGGTGGTTAAATCGAATAACTCAGGAGAAATAGCATGACTCAAAATGTAGGCGGTATTGAACGAATTCTCAGGATTGTTGGCGGACTGGCCATTCTTGCATGGGGCTTTCTGCTCAGTGACCCAATCAACTGGTTAGGGGCGATTGGCGCTGTTCCTCTGGTCACAGGCCTGGTCTCCTTTTGCCCACTCTGGACACTGTTTGGAATCAACACCAAAAAAGCCTCCTGAGCTTACTTTCAGCTTCAACTGGGCTAGGGGTCGTGTGCCACTATTAACCTGTCTCCTCTGGTGAGTGAGACAGGGGCTCAGTTCGAAACTTCAACCTCCTCACCCACATCCCTCGGCCAGGCAGCAAGCACCGCCTGCACCAGTGTTGCCAGAGGAATAGCAAAAAACACCCCCCAAAAACCCCAGAAACCGCCAAACACAAGAATCGCAACTATGATCGCGACAGGGTGGAGATTAACCACTTCAGAGAAAAGCAGTGGTACCAAAACGTTCCCATCCAAGGCCTGGATAACGAAATAGGTCGCAGCAAGCCAGGCGAAGTCTGAAGACCACCCCCATTGAAACCAGGCGATAAATAACACCGGTATAGTCACTACTGCGGCGCCGATATAGGGAATAATTACCGATAACCCGACCAACACCGCGAGCAGCAGTGCATAGTTCAGCCCCAAAAAAGTAAACGCCACAAAACTGAATGACCAGACGATAACGATTTCCCAGAACTTCCCTCGCACATAGTTGGCGATCTGTATATCAACATCTTTCCAGACAGTCACAGAGAAGCGGCGGTGGCTGGGCAGATAGGAGACAAACCAATCAATAATCAGCTTTTTATCTTTCAGGAAGAAAAACACCAACAAGGGCATCAGGATCAGATAGACCACCAGAGTGATGACGCCAACAACAGATGCCAAAGACCAGGAAACTGCCTGCTGGGCAAAAGAGGCGATCTCATTGCGTATCTGTAGAATCAGTTGATCCACCTGGTCCTGAGGTATCAGATCCGGGTAGCGTTCTGGTAATTGCATCAATGCCTGTTGACCAAGGGAGATCATACTTGGCAATTGCTGGAGAAAATCAGTGACCTGACGCGATAACAACGGCAGGAGCCCAAGCATGATCAGGGCAACGAAGAGCAGAAACATAATAAATACCAGTATCACCGATAACAGCCTGGGCCAGGAACGGCGCTCCAGATAGGTGACGACACCCTCCAGGAGATAGGCGACAACGATACTTGCCAGGACCGGGGCAAGCATATTCCCCATGGTGATTACAATACCGAAAAAAAAGATCAGAAAAAGGGTCAGAAAAATGATCTGAGGATCAGAGAAATAGCGTTTGAACCAGTTGGTGATGACCTGCATGTTATTAACCCGACGCGGTATTAGGTTGTGTTCAGCTGCGCATCTGCCTATGGATAGGCATATAACGCCCAGAATTCACAGATGATCTGGTTAGGAAGCCTCTGATCAAGTCGTCAAGTGGCTTAAAAATTATTTCGATAATCTTGATAGTGCTTATCAAACAGAGCTTCCAGTTCCTCAATAACCTCTAAGGCATCCCTACCCTGCATAATGTGAGACATCATCAACGATGAGGTCTCATCCAATAATTTGTCTCGTTGCAGCATGAAATAACTGGCTGAAAGCCTTTTTATCGCCTTGACTACCGACTCTTTTGCAGGGCGTTCCACCAATTTCGGCTCAAGTGGCGTCGCCTCTTCTTCAACACTGTTGCCTAACTCCTGACGCCCGGAGAGAAACTCAGCAAAGGCGATCAGTGTAGCTCGGTCTCCAGGGGCTAACTGGGTAAAGAGATTCAACAACGCCTGTTGCTCAGAATCGAGCTTCTGCTGTTTGGGTACAAAATGCACCTAGTGTAGGGTCCTGTATTGATGAGTACTTCGCATATTATTGCTAAAAATTCTCTTTGGCATGATCAACACAGTAGCCTCTCGCGAATTCAAGCAGCTCTTCCATGGCACGCAAACGAAACTTCTGCTTCTGATGTACGAAAGAGAAGGGTCTCTCCAATGCGGGGACCAGATTAATCGCTCTAAGGGTATCCAGTTTCAACTCTTTCTGTATGGTAGCCCTGGAGACCACCGAGACACCCATTCCTGCCTCTACAGCACCCTTGACAGCTTCTGGACTACCCAACTCCATGTAGATGTTCAAGGTTGAATCAGAACTGTGATTTTCCAGATACTCATTGATTACTTCCCGAGTACCAGACCCCTCTTCACGGCAGATAAAGGGATACTCAAGCAGCTGCTCGATCTTTACCGATTCCAGATTCGACAAATCGTGATTCGGAGGCACAATCGCCACCAATTGGTCTTTACGACAAACCTCAACCACTAAATTCTTGTTGCCAACCGGTGCTTCCACAACACCTAGATCGATGTTGTTGTTTTCTACCATAGAGACAATCCCTTCAGAGTTTGAAACCCTTAAATGTATCGTCACTTCTGGATATCGGGTTCCGAAATCCCCTAGCAGGGATGGCAGCATATATTCAGCGATGGTGGTACTCGCGCCAATCGTCAGCGCCCCCCGGATCTCTCCGGTCATCTCCCTTACAGAGTTCTCCATATCCGCATACAGATCGAAAATTCGATCTGCATAACCGAATACCCGATCACCCGCTTCAGTCAGACTGATACGATTGTGGGTTCTGTCAAATAGACGTGTATTGAAATACTCTTCAAGTTGACGAACTTGAAACGTTACTGCCGGCTGGGTCATATGCAGGGTCTCAGCCGCTTTAGTGAAGCTCAAAAGACGTGCAACTGTATGAAAAACCTGTAATCTTCTATCCGCCATGGGTATATGAATTCCGATCAGTTGTTCTTTGTATGGATAAACCCTTTTTATACCACAAACAGCAACACAGAGGGAGCGTTGATCAACTTTTCCGTTTTTACCTGAGCCATGTTGTGGTAGTTTTATCTAATATCTCTAAACTCATTTCACATTGACTGGACTTGCAGATGGATGAAGAATGGTCTGGTTAGGACTAAAAACGCACCAGAACTAAATCCGAACTAAGAAAAAATGAGATAGGATAGTTCTGGAGAATAACAACAGAAAGGTGGAGGATCCGCATGCACCATAAACTCAAATTCAAGGCCACTAAACTTGGACTGGCCTGTAGCTCAGCCCTTTTAATGGCTAACTCAACTGTTCAGGCTTCTGGCTTCGCAGTCCCGGAATTAAGCATAGCGGGCCTGGCCACATCCAATGCCTTGGTTGCCAACTCTGAAGTCCTGGGTGCAATTGCCTATAACCCGGCAGCGATCTCTTTCCATGAAGGTAGTTCAGTATCCCTAGGAACACTGCTGATTCAACCTGACCTCACCGCAGACACTGGCTCAGGAACAGTAGACAGCGATGGCAATGATCTTGTGGCGGCACCAGCTATCACAGCGCATAGCACCTTGAATGAGGAGTGGGGCATTGGCATTGCTATCAATGCCCCTTTCGGACTCGAGAGCGAGTGGGATACCGAAACTTTCAGCGATCAATACCCAATGGGATCCTTCATCCCCACAAAGACCCTTCTGGAAATTGCGGCATTCAGCCCAAGCGCCTCTTACAAACTGAGTGACCAGGCCTCCCTGGCGGTCGGCATTGACTACTACTGGATGAAAACAGTGGAATTTAACAGTGTTCTCAACGATGGCAGTAACTACCCTGGGTTCAATCTTGAGGGTGACGGGAGCAGTGTAGGTTTCAATCTTGGCGGTATGCTGGTACTCGACAGCTGGAGTTTTGGTGCAAGCTATCACTCAAGCTCAAAAATCAAGGTCGAAGGTACTCTGGATGATCAAGCCGGCGTAATACCGGCCAGCGTAGGTGATGATGTAACCGCAACCCTCGAGCTGCCCTGGCGCCTGCAAGTCGGAGCAAGATACGAAGCAACCGAGAAACTTGGAATCGAGTTTGACTACACCCGCACAGGCTGGAATAAATTCGATACCCTTGACGTCAAGAGTGATAAGTATGGTTCCACTATCTTCACAAGCGTCAATAACTTCGAAAATGCCAGTGCTTATCGCCTTGGCGTAACCTATGACTTCACCCAGGCAACGCAATTAAGAATTGGCTACACCTACGATGAAACGCCGCAAAAAGATGAGTATTTCAGCCCCCGAGTCCCTGATGCTGATCGCCAGCTCTTCAGTCTGGGTGTAGGCCACACCATTAGTGATGGTTGGACATTCGACGTCGGCTATATGTATGTCCAATTCGATGAACGCACCATTGAAAGCGATCAAGCAGCAGTGGCTGGACAAGAGCTGAACGGAACCACTGCAGTGAATGGTACCTATGACTCCAGTGTTCACCTGTTTGGATTAGGCGTCACCAAAACCTTCATGTAAGCAATCCCTGAATGGATCCAGTGCGGATCTGTTTTAGGCTTCGCAGAGGGATGAGTAACAGCCGCTATTGAGTTGTTTCTATCCATCTGACTTCTGACAGGGTGCGGCGGCAGGGCCGCACCCTTCTCAATCAAATCTGCGGATGATCTTTTTCTATAGTCCAAAAAAAACGCCGCCCTTGTGGGGCGGCGCCGTGACTGCAATTACTAAGGGTTAGATGTAAAGGCAGATATCACTTGTACCCGCGAATTCAAAGAATCTT
The DNA here is from genome assembly GCF_058244645.1 of Candidatus Thiodiazotropha sp. AKAK3. Lineage (NCBI taxonomy): Bacteria > Pseudomonadati > Pseudomonadota > Gammaproteobacteria > Chromatiales > Sedimenticolaceae > Candidatus Thiodiazotropha > Candidatus Thiodiazotropha sp. AKAK3. The sequence continues at coordinate 140,927 of NZ_JBSYOQ010000062.1, read as the reverse complement.
GCGGCACCGGCATATTCGATACCATCAATGAATTCGGAAGTATTCATTTCGAACAGATCCACTGTCATTTGACAGGCGATCAGTTTCACCTCGGCTTCCTGGCAAAGTTCCCGCAGTTCAGCAAGATCGGCCACACCTTTGGAGGCCATCTTTTTCTTCATCATGCTGGTCATCATGCCCTGCATGCCTGGCAGCGTCAGTCCAACCACAGGAAACCACTTATCCATACCCATAGGCATGGGCATACCGGGATTACCAAGTGGGGTAACCTCAAGATCCAGATCCTTCTTCAACAGCTGTAATCCGTAGAAGGTGAAGAAGATCTCAGTTTCGTAACCCAGTGCTGCAGCGGTTGAGGCCAATATAAAGGGCGGATAAGCCCAATCAAGAGAGCCTTTTGTTGCAATAATCGCTAACTTCTTTTCGTCTGACATCGCTTTGTCTCCAAAAAAGTCCCTATCGGGTTTGGGTCGCTGATAGCTAATCAGGCCTTTTTGATGAGGAATTCAAACTTGCCGCCGACTTCCTTGGATTCCATCAGTTCGTTACCGGTCTGATTGGCAAAAGCCTCGAAATCCTTAACTGAACCAGGATCTGTTGCAATAATGTGCAGGACTTGTCCAGATTCCATACCATTCAGGGTTTTTTTCGCACGCAGAATCGGCAGAGGACAGTTGAGTCCGCTTGCGTCCAGTTCTTGATCAAAATCTGCCATGGTATGACCTCCAGCATTTGTTAAATTGTATGTGTATTTAGTTTTTATGGAAAAATTAGACGGACATTTATATGCCAAGCGATCTATAAACGCAAGCATCAGTCAGCTCTAAAAAACCTATATTCAGACAAGCCTCAATCATTTCAGACCTGTCTGTGTAAAATCATTCCTGAACCGCAGCATCTAGCTTGCCAGCTTGGCTTCGAGACGATATCCCGACCTTGCCCAGCCCAGTATTCCTCCACGCAGATTGATTGCGTTGGTAAACCCCTGTTGTGCCAGGTAGGCGCAGGCATGGTAGGAGCGCGCACCACTATGGCAGTAGAGAATGACATCTTTGTCTTTGGGCAACTCCGCGATACGCACCGGAATAAGATGCATTGGGATATGCTCCGCGTCAGGTAGTACGCCCTGGGCTAATTCACCTGCACTCCGTATATCCAAAAGCAGAAAATCACCGCCTTCGGCGATGCGGACCTCAAGATCAGAAGCGTCTATTTCCTTTATCATCACGTTCGAGCAGCCTTAATATCTCAAAAAACAGGGTTAATTAGTATATTAATGTGTTTAAATATTGCAAGTTTGTTTAACACGAAATAACCTGGCTTTTGCAAAGTGATTAACTCATGCTAGTGTGGTGTATCACACTAGTACTTTAGTCTAATAATTTACTATCCGGTTGTCTTTTATGGACTTTTTCCCAATATTCCTCGACATCAAAAACAAAACATGCCTCGTCATAGGAGGCGGTGCAGTTGCTGAAAGAAAAACTGCATTGCTGCTCAAATCCGGTGCTGATGTAGTACTCATAAGCCCAGAATTGACGCAAAACCTGACGGGGTGGCGTGATATGGGACGTCTAAATCATGTGCAAAGAGCTTTCCATGATGAGGATATTAGTGAGCAACATCTGATCATCGCTGCCACCAATGACCCGACCTTGAACCAGCAGATTGCCAATCTAGCCAATCAACGACGTATTCCGGTGAATGTGGTTGACCAGCCCTCTCTGTGCAGCTTTATCGTGCCATCAATTATCGACCGTTCTCCGGTAGTGGCTGCTGTCTCCACCGGTGGCGCCTCCCCGGTATTGGCACGATTGATTCGTTCCCGGCTTGAGTCCCTGATTCCTGCTGGATATGGTCGACTGGCCAATCTGTGCAATCGTTTTCGCCAACGGGTTAAAGACCATTTCAGTCAGCCTGAAGATAGGCGTCTATTCTGGGATCGGGTACTCGAGGGTGGGGTCGCCGAGAGAGTCTTTTCCGGAGATGATGATGAGGCCGACCAGTTGATGGAACGGCTGCTGTCAAATCCCAAACTGGATCAGGATATGGGAGAGGTCTATCTGGTCGGTGCAGGTCCGGGGGATCCTGACCTGCTGACCTTTCGTGCCCTGAGGCTGATGCAGCAGGCCGATGTTGTGGTCTATGACCGCCTGGTGGCAAAACCAATTCTTGAGATGACGCGCCATGATGCTGAACATGTCTATGTCGGCAAGGAGCGTGACAAGCATGCCATGCGACAGGAGGAGATCAACAAGCTGCTGGCAGAACTCGCCAAGCAGGGCAAGCGGGTGTTGCGTCTGAAAGGGGGTGATCCCTTTATCTTCGGCCGCGGTGGTGAAGAGATCGATACCCTGGCGGCAGAAGGGGTGCCTTTTCAGGTTGTACCTGGTATTACCGCTGCCTCCGGTTGCGCCTCCTACTCAGGCATTCCCCTGACCCATAGAGATTATGCCCAATCGGTCACCTTCGTGACCGGTCATCTCAAAGATGGCAGCATGAACCTTAATTGGGATATGTTGGCTCAACCGAGTCAGACACTGGTTTTCTATATGGGCCTGGTAGGACTACCGGTTATCTGTCGGGAACTGCAAAGCCATGGGGTAGCCGGTGATATGCCGATTGCCCTGATTCAACAAGGCACCACGCATCTGCAACGTGTCTTCACCGGCACCCTGGATAATATTCTGCAGATCGTTGAACAGGAACGACCTAAACCACCAACCCTGATCATTGTCGGCCATGTGGTTGAGTTGCAGGAGAAACTCTCCTGGTTTGAGGCACCTCCCCATTCAAAGCAGGGAGCCACCTCACCGGTGGATTTTTAGTCTGGCTGGTCACTGCTGCACCGAGAATCTGCGATGGGGTGCAGCAGAGCCACACGTTACCCGGCAGACTATTTGGGAGTGAGCTGATCTTCTCTTAGTTTCGGCGTAAAATAGTCGTCAGCGTCATCAATATCGACCGGTTGACCATCCTTGTCCACCATCGGCTGTTCGAAGTCATTCCAGCCGCGCAGGCCGGTTTTCAGGGAGACCACGTTTTCATAACCCAGCATCTTCATGGAAAAGGCTGCCAGCACACTTCGATAACCCGAGCGACAAACCACGACCACCTCCTTCTGCCGAGCTTTTACCAGCTCAGGAATAGTCTCTTCATAGTCCCATTCACAAGCAGATTCGAGAATCCCCCTCGGTGCATGTATCGAGTTCTCGATATGCATCGCCGCATATTCATAGGGTTCCCTTACATCCACAACAAGCAGCTCAGGATTTTCCTGCAATCGCTCTTCAAGAATCCAGGGCATGATCTCTTCAACATCCCCTAGACAATCGCTTATCAGGTTTAAAAAATTTTTCATCTACTCAACCTAGGGCCTGTTAACACTAATCGAATCGGCCCTGCTGAGACTATTTTTTCGTCCAGCAAGGCAGAATGAGTGAGGTGTTGTCATTCTACATAAGCGAATGATAACGCCGCTGGGCGGAAAAATAGCCTCAGCCCTTCGGGTTACCCCTGAAAAAACGCCACTCGGCGTTGCTCGTCGTTCATTTGGAGTGATCAAAACCTCTCTCCTCGCGCCTTGTTTGGCGCTTTTTCAGGGGCAACAGGGCCGATTCGATTAGTGTTAACAGGCCCTAACCTCTGGAACATAGGTTCTGTTCCACAGCGATCACTGCCGCTTCGACTCTAGAGTGAACCTCAAGTTTACGCAGGATAGCTTTTACATGGAGCTTTACAGTGCCATCAGAGATCCCCAGGTTACGCGCAATAACTTTATTGCTCTGACCATCTGCCAGGTGGCACAAAATTTCCCGCTCACGGGGTGTCAGTTCATCGAGTGAAGAGGCCAGGGTACTACTGCTGGGCTGCTCCCCCTGCACTGCTTTGGCAAGAATTCCGGTCAGCTCTTTGGCGACTACCGTCTGCCCCTTGGTTATCTGCTGCAGGGCATCAATCAGTTCATCGGGTTCCATGTCTTTAAGCAGATACCCCTGGGCACCATTCTGCAGCGCGTCGATAACATCTGCCTCCTCTCTGCTGGTTGTCAGCATGCTGATTGGCATTTCCGGATAGTGCTTACGCAGAACACACAACACTTCAGTGCCGGTCATGTCGGGCATACGCATATCCAGCAGTACTACATCAGGTCGCTCATGAGCCACAGTTTCAATACCTTTCAGGCAATCACCTATTGCTATCACATCGATTCCACGGCGCTCCAGGAGTTCCTGAAGGCCGATACGAAACAGAGCATGATCATCTATCACCAGTACCCGCATGTTTAAGTCACCTTTGTAGACTCGCTTCGGTTTATTGACCCGGCGACCAAATAGATTAGTTTCAGCCACAATCTATATGGTTGCCGGATTATTGGTAGTGCGAATCACCAGCTCAACCCGGGTCCCTTCTCCAGGCTCACTCTCTATCGACAGCTCGCCACCCACACGTCGGGCACGCTCCTCCATAATCGACAGACCGATATGTTCGCCTGGGTTACCTTGCGGAGCCGCCCCTTCAAAGCCGACGCCATCGTCTTCAACCAGGATAAGATATTGTCCCGGCCCGCGACAACGTAGCAGGACTCTGACTGTATGGGCATTCGCATGTTTACGGATATTGGCCAAAGATTCCTGGACAATCCGCAATGCCTGCATCTCTTGTGAGGTATCCAGATCGGTAATATGGCAGTCCGGCTGAAAGAAAGCCGAGATACCTGTCTCCTGGTCAAAACGCTCTACCAGCTTGCTCAATGCGGGAACCAGACCACGCTGATCCATAGGGGCTCGAAAACTATTGATCAGTTCCCGCAATTCATCATGGGCCTCATCCAGGCCATTATGGATACGCTTCGCCTCCTGCTCAGCCATCTCAGACACTGGCTCATTTTGCAGTGTCTCCTCCAGCATACGTACCTGAAAACGCAAACTCGCCAGGGTCTGAGCGAGGGAATCGTGCAGCTCATGTGCCAGTGATGTTCGCTCTTCAACAATCGATAGACGCCGGGCTTCGGAGTCTGATCTCTGTTTGGCAACGGCCATACCCAGATGACTGCCGATAGTATTCAGTATATCCAGCACATCTTCACGTCCATCATAGATACCAGGCTTGTCCACATAGAGGTGGTAGAAACCCAGCACATCGCCGTGATACCACATCGGTACTGAAACCCGCTCCACCTCATCTACGCTGAACATCCGTCTTCCATTACGATGGGTGCAAAGCCGGGGATTCTGGCTACAGAGGATATCCCCCGGAGAGAGGGCGATACCGCACTGACATAGCTTTATAGGTAACAATTCCTGACCGTTATAGAGCTTGCCTTCCAGATCGATACATCCAACCTGACGTACCTTATCGTCCGGCAGAACAAGATGAACCGTAGCTGAGCGGGCGTTAACCATGCGTTTAAAAACCTCCATGTACTGTAGCAGCAGTTCATCCAGGTTTTCCGATTGATTGATACCGGCCGCCACATCGTAGAGTACCTGCAGGGATGTTGTCTTCTGCGCCAGACGCAGAGTCTGACGTGCCACCCTGACCTCCATATCTTCATAGATATCGGTCAACTCTTCGCTCAGACTGTCTATATCACGAGCCATACCGCTCAATACACCACTCGGCTCGAAGGTCTTTTTACTGGAGACAGGCTCACCCTGACAGACCTGATTCACCGTCTGCTCCAGCGATGACAGCGGTCGCAGCAGTTGGCTGCGCAGACGAATCATCACCAGCACCATGGAGAAGAGCGCCAGCGAAATCCCAAGCAGCAACACAACCTGTAGAGAAGATCGGCCACCTGATTCACCAATCAGCATCAGAATCGAGCTTAAACTGACCAACAGACTCAGACCCAGAAAAAGGATCGGCAACAGCAGATTACCGGTAAACAAGATTCGCAGACTCGGCCAGTGCTTGCGATCAATGATACTCTCCAGCCAGGTCAGCCACCTGTGCAGGGGGCCCTGAGTCATCCCTGGCGTAGAGAGAGATTCATTAGAAGTTGTTTTCTGTTCCGCTTGCATATCCTGACTCTATCACGAACCTGAAAATCCGGTCAGTTATCCAACCCGTTTAACTTCTGTTGCAGATAGGCCAGTCGCCAGGCACGAATCGCATCACCCAACGCCTGCCCCCTCAATCCCGACTGACTGATCTCCTCAGGCACAGGCTCCAACACAACCTGCACTGCATGATCCAGTCGGGCATTCAAATTCTCCATTATGGCGGGCCAGAGAGCCTCTGCGCTTAACAGAAATCGCTGATATCGCTCAGGCTGTTGTCGAGGTTTGAGCACCATAACCAGATCAAACAGGTTATCCGTACCCTCAATAAGATCGAGTCGCGAACTGAAATACAAGAGATCACCTAAGGTTTGTGCTGTCTGCTTATCGATACGTCGCAACCCTATCCAGCTCTTGGCATCAGACTGCTTTTGTGCGCTATGAAACAGCGCCACAGAACTGCGGACCGCAGACTCATCGCTTATGGATACAACACGCTTGAGTCCTGACACCAGTTGAGATACCTCTGCAGAGCCATGTCCGGCGGAATCCCTATCCATCTCCTGTGCCACTTCCGGTAGCAATCCCTGCAAAGCCCCGCAACGATGCAGTACTTCGAAAAAACGCCAGGGTTGTGATTCGCTCATCGACCGGCTCATCTCCCGCCAGACTCGCTCTGCAGAGAGCGTCTGTAACTCTGACTCAGTGGCCATCTTTTTCATCAATCCATGGGTTGCGTGGGCAACCCGAAATCCCCACTCTCCCAGTTTCGCTGCAAAACGGGCAATACGCAGCAGCCTCAGTGGGTCTTCACTGAAAGCCGGGGTAATATGACGCAGCAGCCCCTCATCCAGATCACGCTGTCCCTCGCAGAGATCAATAACATTGCCCGAATCGTCCATCGCTAAAGCGTTGATCGTAAGATCACGACGAAGCAGATCCTGCTCGAGGGTAATCTCAGCTCCGTATGAAAGCTCAAATCCTTTATAACCGGGAGCAGTTTTTACTTCGACTCTTGCCAGTGCGTACTCTTCACCACTCTCTGGATGGAGGAATACGGGAAAATCCTTATCAGCTCGAGTATATCCTTTCGCAAGCATCTCTTCCGGGGTAGCACCTACAACCACCCAGTCCCGTTCGCTAAAGGGGAGACCCAATAGCTGATCCCGCACTGCACCACCTACCAGATAGACTTTCATCGACAAATCCCTATCGGTAGAGAATCAGGCATCAAGGTCTGACCTCTGCTGTCGTTGATTCCTGCAGACTGGCCTGTTGCTGTTTTTGCTGCAACAACCACATCTGTTGGTAGTGCCCCTGACGCTGCAACAGCTGCTGGTGGGTACCCTGTTCGATAATGGCACCCTGATCCATCACCAGAATACGATCTGCATCGACCACAGTGGAGAGACGGTGGGCAATCACCAGGGTGGTGTGGTTTCTAGCCACCTCTCCCAGTGTCTCCTGTATCGCCTGTTCTGTCTTGGTATCGAGTGAGGAGGTAGCCTCATCAAAGATTAGAATCTGTGGTCGTTTCAACATCGCTCTTGCTATTGCGACACGCTGTTTTTCGCCTCCGGAAAGCTTCAACCCGCGCTCCCCGACTATCGTCTGATAACCATCGGGTAATTGCTGAATAAATTCTGAGATTTGAGCGATGCGTGCAGCCTCTTCAATCTCCTCTTGGGTTGCATTAGGTCGACCGTAGGCAAGATTATAGAGAATGCTCTCATTGAACAGTACAGTGTCCTGAGGAACTATGCCGATTGCTGACCGCAGGCTCTCGCGTGTAACCTGACGGATATCCTGGCCATCGATTAAGATGGCGCCTTGGGTGACGTCATAGAATCTAAACAGGAGTCGCGACAGGGTCGATTTTCCCGCCCCGCTATGCCCTACCACCGCCAGTTTCTCTCCGGCCTTCAGGGTAAAGTCCACTTTGCGCAGGATCTGTCGCTCTGACTGATAGGAAAAATCGACCTGCTCAAAACGTACTTCCCCACCCTGCAGAACTAAGCTGGTTGCATCCTCAGCATCGGTGATCTCTGGCTCTTGTTCTAAAAGCTTAAAGATCAGATCCATATCGGCAAGGGAGTATTTGATCTGACGATAGACGATGCCAAGAAAATTAAGGGGGATAAAGAGCTGCAGCATGAAGGCATTGACCAGCACCAGGTCACCGATGGTCATAGTGCCATCAACAACCCCTTTGGCAGCAAAGATCATAATAAAGGTAACACCGACTGCAATGATGCCCCCTTGCCCGAAATTCAGCAGAGACATGGAGGTCTGACTTTTTACCGCATTCTCCTCCCAGTTTGAGAGCGTCTCATCGAAGCGGTGAAGCTCCAGCTTTTCGTTGCCGAAATACTTAACAGTTTCGTAATTGATCAAGCTGTCGAAGGCCTGGCTATTGGCCTCGGAATCGAGACGATTCATGATATGGCGATACTCCATGCGCCACTCTGTGATCGCAAGGGTAAAGCCGACATAGATAATCACAGTGCCAAAGGTTACCAGGCTAAAGGCAATGTCATATTGAGTAAGCAGTACTGCTGCCACCAGGGAAAACCCCACCACCATCGGTAAGATACTGAAAACCATGTAGTTCAGAATAGTGCTGACCGAGCGGGTACCCCGCTCAAGATCGCGGCTGATCGCCCCCGTCTTACGCTCCAGGTGGAATCGTAGCGACAGTTCATGCAGATGGGTCAGGACACGATTGGAAAGATTACGCATTGCCCGATACCGCACCCGAGCAAAAACAGCATCCCGCAACTCATTGAAAAGGGAGCTGGCAAGCCTCAAGGCGCCATAAGCCAGCAGCAGGAAAAGGGGCAGTATCAGTATCGTTTGCTCACCAGTTTCCAAGCCATCCACAATCTCCTTGAGCAGCAGAGGTATACCGACATTAGCCAGTTTGGCCAATACCAGACAGCCCAGGGCAAACATAGCACGCCCCCGATACTCCCAAAGAAATGGCAGCATGCTTTTCAGATTGTGAAGATCCCGCCTATCGGTATGGACAGAACTTTGGGATGAGATATGGTGGGCCATAGTGGTCTGCGGTGAATCAAAACGAGCATGGTATCGAAATTCAGTCTGATATGCGCGCAGCATCTAGTGAAATAGACTATTCCATATATCAGGCATGGTTATTATGAAGCTGTGCACTGAACCACTGAACAGGATATATTGTGCTGCCAAGTTGAATAAACCGTGAAGTAAATAGTGTGATAGCTCATGAGTAATGATTGCAGTTATAACGAACTCTACCCCCTACAGGTACTGGATGACAGCATGCAACCGGAATTTCCGGAAAAATGCATCATAGTCATCGAACCCTCGGAAATCTGTGCCACCGGCGCCTATGTGGTTGCTGAAGCCCAAGGTGAAAGATGGTTCCGCCAATACATTTCGAAAAGTGAATCGGATAAACGGCTGGTTGCCCTCAACCAGGGCTATCCGGATATTGAGTTGAAAGCGGGTGAATACAAGATTGTCGGTGTTGTGGTTCAACGAAACATCGGACGGGAAATCAAGCACTACCACCCTTATGTCCCTGGCGGCACACCGCCAAAAACCATACCCATCAATTGAGTCCTGATTCAGGTTGCATCGCAGAACGCTTTGGTTTCTCTCTGCCTCACTCTTTTTTACTGTTATCAGCGGGAGTTACGCTACTGTACCTCGTCATAGATTCTGTACCATTCAGAGCCGCCCCAATACGTCAGATCAAGGCGTGGCTCGCAGGGAATGGCAGGCCCTTTGCAAGAGCCACAACGCATAATTAAGCGTCCCTGCTGTTTTTTCCTGTATTCAGGCTATTCTCATAATGAGGAGTGAGTAAACCTGACTCTAAGGTTCACTGTTTGATGGGTAGCCTGCCAATTTGTCGCTAACAGAACCGTTACAATAATATTTTTGTGCCTAGCGGACCGCATGGTAAGTTCGGTAACACTCAGAGCCTAGTGAATCGTCACACCAAGCAGGAGAGAAACCATGAATATCGATCTCGCAGATGTCACTCTGCATGTTGATGAAACCCTGGACACCAAAGGCTTGGCGAATCTGGAAGATGCGTTTCGCAACCGGGAAGGTGTGGTCTCTGTACATGTGGATAAAAAGCGCCCCCATCTCTTTGTACTTGAATACAATCCAGAGAGGGTCAACAGCAAAGACCTACTGACCATAACCCAGTATCAAGGCCTGCACGCCGAACTGATCGGCTTATGATTAATCTATTTGGCTAGCGCGGATTGGTAGCTATACCTCAGGGAGGAAGATCAATATATTTCACCAATTTCAAGATGATATCGAAAAACAAGTTTCGCTATCCAGGTAGGGTGGGGCCATGCCCCACCATAAGCAGGTTAACAATTGCATTTGCTTGCCGGGTTAATAATTATTAAAAAATATTGAGCTTCTATCCCCATTTTGGTGGGGCATGGCCCCACCCTACAGCTCGTGGAGGGGTGTAAATAGCCGGTGTATATCAGCTCACAAAAAATGAGTCTCCATACAAAAACCACAAACCCCAGAAGTAATCTGAATTATTTTTTACAGATAGCCATGAACCCGTTGATAACCCCTGCTTCAATTAGGATAATCATCCAAAAGTCCAGCAGTCACTCTAAAATAACCTCAAACTCTATTTGTAATAGACACCTTGAGATGAGAATCTATTGACGCAGCAACAGTGAGCACTTAGTGTGGTTATTTAATAATAAAATTAAACCAGGGCCTGTTAACACTAATCGAATAGGCCCTAAGAATGATTATCTTTTCAAGGTATCTAAACGCCTCTATCTGGAACAATAAATTTTTTATCATTGGATAATGAATTCATCCAGTTCGTAGGCCGTTTATTTACCAGACATTTACAGATTGGGAGTATGGAGATGCAGAGAGTGACAATTGTTGGCAGTGGTTTCGCTGCTCTGACTGCGATCAAAACCTTACGTGCAAAAAACAGCTCAGCAGAGATTACAGTTGTCAGCCCCAAAGCAGAATTCCACTACCTCCCAGGCTCCATATGGATTCCTTCCGGAATCCGCGAAGCCAGTGATCTGATCATCCCCTTGGGTCCCTTCTTCAAGCGGATGAATGTCAAACATGTACAGGGCCTGGCAACCGGACTTAGTAGCGATGGGCGCAGCCTGGAAACCAGCGAGGGCAGTATTGAAAATGATGGACTGATCATCGCCTCCGGTGGACGGTTTATCAAGAAACTGCCCGGTATAGAACACGCAATCACACCCTGTGAAGGTATCGATGCAACCTTAAAAATTCGCCACCGTTTAAGAGAGATGGACGGCGGCATTATAGCAATCGGTTTTTCAGGCAATCCAAAAGAGCCAAGTGCAATGCGTGGTGGCCCAATGTTTGAGTTCCTGTTTGGTATCGACAGGCAACTACGACTGGAAAAAAGACGCGATAATTTTAAATTGATCTTCTTTACCCCGGCAGAAAACCCAGGCCAACGGCTCGGCCCAAAGGCGGTTACCGGCCTGGTCAGAGAGATGAAAAAGCGCGACATCGAAACCCATCTGGGACATAAGATGGTCAAGTTCACAGCCACCAGCGTGGAGACCCAAGGCGGTGTATTCGATACCGATCTGATTCTGTTTATGCCAGGCATGACGGGCAATCAATGGTTCGACAATACAGACCTTCCCCGCTCCCCAGGTGGATTGATCCGTGCAGATGCACAGTGCCGGGTGGAAGGGATGGAACGTGTTTATGTGGCTGGTGATTCAGGCAGCTTTCCCGGCCCGGACTGGATGCCGAAACAGGCTCATATGGCTGACCTGCAAGCAGAAGCTGCAGTTAAAAACCTGATCTCCGATTGGCAGGGAAAACCTGCTGAAGAGACTTTTAAAGTGGAGCTTGTGTGCATCGTGGACAGTCAAACCAGTGGTATGTTGGTTGCCCGCACAATGAAGCGAAATATCGTAATGCCAAGTATGCGCATTTTTCATTGGATGAAACGGTTTTTTGAATGGTGGTATCTACGCCAATACCGCTAATCTATCTATAGGACCTGCAATCCTACCCTATTTCAATGACAGCTGGCTTTACAGGAATAAGACAACAAGAGTTTGATATATACCTTGAACATGGAGTGTTACGTGGCGACCGAAACCATATCTGCGGTATCGAAAGGCGAATGGAAAGCACTGCTTCTGCAGGAAGAGAAAAAAAATGAACGGTATGCCAATTACATCAGGTTACTGCTGACTCTGCTCTACCTGGGGGTCGCCTTCACCATTAAGGATGAGATACCATCCTATTCATTCAACGCCATCATCTCGTCCGCACTGATCAGCTGCATCTACGGGTTACTGGTTTTCAATACGCTGAGAACGGCAAATCCACCCAGATGGATCAAATACAGTTCCATCTCAATCGACATCATACTGCTATCGATAGTGATCTACAGTTTCGGCAGCTTCCGCTCTTTCAAGACAGAAGCTTTTCTGCTCTATTATCTCTGGATAGGACTCTCCACTTTACGCTTTTCGCCCCGCCTTACATTCACTGCAGGAGCATTAAGCACACTCTCTTATCTGCTCATTGTCTGGTTGGCGATCAACAATAACACCATCGAACTGGGAACTATCACTGAAGAGTTCACCAGCGATCGTGTCAGCAGTCTCAACATTATTCTACGACTGCTCTTTCTATCATCATTTATTGCATTATCAGTTTACACTGCCTATATCTTCAGGGTTATCGCAGCCAGGGCACTCAGCGAGCAACTATTAGAGGTGCGCAATCATGAGATGAGCAACACATTGAATCAACTGCGCAAAACACAAAAACAACTGGCAACAAAAAACCGCGAGCTTGCCACCCTTTCAGAAATCGACATGCTGAGTCAGCTCTATAACCGACGAAAAATTGATGAAATTATGCGCGAAGCCTTAGTCGAGGTAATCGCTCAGCCGACAACCTCGCTCTCCCTGATACTGCTCGATATCGATCTATTTAAGAGCTACAACGATAGCCATGGCCACTTAGTGGGCGATCAAGTCATACGCAAGGTTGCAGAGTTACTTATGCATTCTGCACGGGGTAACGATTATATCGGCCGTTGGGGCGGTGAGGAGTTTATTATTATCTGCAAGCAGACAAATGCCCATGCTGCGTCGATTATTGCCGAACGATTGCGCCGGACCATTGAGACCACAACTTTAGAAACAATTGGTAGTGTAACCTGTAGCTTTGGCGTCTCCCAGTATCGGCGGAACGACGGTGCTGACAGCCTGCTGAAGCGTGCAGATGAAGCACTCTACCATTCGAAAGAGTCAGGCCGCAATCGGGTCAGTTGCATCTATTAATATTCCCACCATTCGATCCAACTGCAGCAGATAAAGTGAATTATAATTGATACTTCTGTTGAAGACGGTCAGCGATCAGATCGTAGCCTTTGAACCTCAATTCAGCTATCTCACTACTCTGCTCATATATTCTATTGAGTTCAGCCAGCACGACTCCACCATTCCCGCTTAGCAGATCCTTACTAAAAAAGGCCTCAACCAGAGCCATATGAACTTTGTAAGACTCTATATAAGCCTCACTCTCTCTGTTACCGTAATTAATTAGTGACTTTTCGAAGATGATATATTGATTCAGAAGTCTTATGTGTTGCGCCCGGTTAAAGTATAGCTCTGCAACCTCAGGAGTAGAACAACTTCTTGCAATCGATAACAGCTCTTTGCTGCTATAAGCAGGTTCACTTAATTGCAGGTCATGGCAAGCAGGGTGCTCTTGTGCAGACGCACTCGCTATAAAAACAAAAAACAGACCCATAATCCAATGCATAACAACCACTCCCGATTTAAAGATTTTATTACAGCTACATTACAAAAACTTATAGCTGATAATTAAAATCGTGCAAGTGGTTATATTCCCGTAGGAATTAAATTATCTTCCCAGCAAACAACTTTTTACCTATCGAATAACCCGAACGCATACCATTGCAGCTAAACTAAAAACAAGACAATTATAGTAATAACTACCTTACTTGAAGCAGGTAAATGGCAAACATGTCATCATCATCCACCCAATATTTAATCTCATCGTAGCCACAGTCTGATGCCATTTCGATAAACTCTTCTGGAGAGTACTTGTATGAATTCTCTGTGTGCAGATATTCGCCGGCCTCAAATTCAAATTGGTGATCATCAATACGCAGGATATGTTGACGAGTGCTCATCAGATGCATCTCAATTCGACCGGCATCGCTGTTATAGAATGCTTTATGTTGAAAGTTTTCCGGATTCAACTCCGCATTCAACTCCGCTTGCATTCGATTCAGAAGATTAAGATTGAATGCTGCCGTCAAACCTGCTGCATCGTTATAAGCTGCATCTAAAAGTCCTTTGCTCTTTTTGGTATCAACACCAATCAGTAACATGCCACCTTCACCCAAGGTAGCGTTTGCCAACCGCAAAAACTCTGCAGCATCTCTGCGATTGAAGTTTCCAAGGCTCGAACCTGGAAAAAACAACAATCTTGGTCCGTTTGGCACCTCTTCTGGTACAGGCAGAGAGTGGGTGTAATCAACACACGCAGCACATATTGGTAACCAGGGAAACTCTTCTGCCAAAGAGATCGCGCTGGACTTCAGATAATCAAAAGAGATATCCATCGGCACGAAAGCTGAAGGCTGTAGATAATCCAAGAGTAGTCGTACCTTACTGGCACTACCCGCCCCAGGCTCAATCAATATACGCCCCCTGCCTGTGTACTCTGATATCTCGTTGGCAAGCTGTTCAAGCATGCGTCGCTCAACTGTTGGAAGATAGTACTCCGGCTGTTCGCAGATCAGGTCAAATAGCTCCGAGCCGCGTTTATCATAGAAAAACTTTGGTGGTATCGATTTCTCTGCCTTGGAAAGACCACTTACAACAGCATCGTAGAGACTTGACGAGGCGGGTTTATGATCGTGAAATGAGATATTTTCCATCAGACATCCTCCGCTAGACGCAGCCCGGTAAAGGCCCAACGCTCATCGGGGTAAAAAAAGTTTCTGTAACTTGCACGACTGTGCCCTGCAGGCGTGACACAACTACCGCCTTTCAACACCATCTGATTTGACATGAATTTACCATTGTATTCCCCCATTGATCCTTCAAGGGGTTTAAAACCGGGATAGGCCGTATAGGGAGATGCCGTCCAGGCCCACAGATCGCCATACCACTGACCACTCTCTCCTGCTGGCCGGGGATGAAGCAGGCTCTGATCTGAAAAGTGGCCATTGACAGGCAATTCACTCAGCATGCTTTCCAACTCTGTTTCAAAGGGTAACCGCTTACCCGCCCATCTTGCATAGGCATCGGCCTCGTAGAAACTCAAATGAGAAACCGGCTCATCAGAACTCAGCATGCGCAAACCACCCAGAGTGAACTGCGTCCAGCCACCATTCTGTTGCCAATAGAGTGGATGTTGCCACCCTTCGCGCTGTAGAAGCGCCCAGCCATCGGAGAGCCACCATTCTGGTTTCCTGTATCCCCCGTCTTCAATAAAGGCCAGGTACTCACCATTGGTGACAAAGCGGTCAGCCAATCGATGCTCTCGCAAGAGCACATCATGCCTGGGGGTCTCGTTATCATAGGCAAAACCATCCCCACTATTACCAACCTGCTGTACCCCCCCGGCACGATCTACCCAGACCATCTCTCTGTCTTCACCAGCAGTTACAGTCAGATCGTCTCGATAAGCAGGAAACATGGGATTTACAGAAAAATTATGTTTAATGTCCATCAGTAGCAGTTCCTGATGCTGCTCCTCATGGTTAAGGCCAAGGATGACTCTGAATGCCAATTTTTTCCACTGGGACTCTTCTATCTCAGTCATCAGCTGAGCCATGGCATCATCCACATGCTTACGATAGAGATAGACCTCTTCTACTGTCGGACGTGACAGTAGTCCGCGATTCGCTCTGGGATGCATCTGCCCATGAGTGTAGTAATAACTATTGAACAGGAAATCAAATTTGCTGTTGAAGGGTTGATAGTGACTGTTGAAGTGGGGCAGGACAAAGGCTTCAAAGAACCAGGTAACATGCGCGATATGCCACTTAGGGGGACTGGTTTGAATAATTGATTGAATCTGATAATCGTCGACGGACAACGGTGCGCACAGGGTTTCAGTATAACTGCGTACACGACGATATTCAGATATAAGCAGTTCCCGACTGGAATCTGTAGAGACACTGGTATCCATATGGGCATTTATTCTTTTTCAGGTGTCTGTATATATTGGCAGATTCTCCTGCATCACTTTGAAAAACATACCATGAGAAAAACAGGGATAAATTGTTTCCAAATTAGAGAACTTCACCATCCAACCAATTTGTCTGTGAAACTTAGTGACAATGAGATCAAGTAAAAATTCTGCTTATTTTGTGAATCTTTGATTTATATCCCGTATAGTCCCCATCTTTCCCAATAACTCCACTATTTGTGTTGCTTCTTATACGGCTTCATGGCAATGTGAATTCAACTCTTATGAGATTAACTTTCAAGGAACAGAGAGAATTCCCAACAGCAAAGGAAAGGTGTACCCCACATCTTCACCAATAAGACAATGCTGCAGCAATTGAAATTAAAACCGGATTTCCTATCGGCCTGGTTGCGCAATCCGCGACAAGTTGGCGCCGTATTACCCAGTAGTGGCGGCTTGACCAGTGCTATGGCCTCGCAGGTCAATAATAGTAAAGGACTCACCATAGAGCTGGGCGCTGGAACCGGTGCTGTCACCTCAGCCCTGCTCGATAAGGGCGTTACCCCGGAAAAGCTTGTGGTGGTGGAAAAGGATCAGATTTTAGCTAAAAAACTGGCCCGCCACTTTCCCACACTAAAAATATTGGAGGGTGACGCAGCCCGCCTGCAACAGCTCCTGAAGCAATCTGAGCTGGGACTGGCTGACAATGTAATATCAAGTCTACCCCTGTTAAGTATGCGAAGTCATACCCGAATAAGGGTACTGTGTGAGATTTTCAATAGCCTTCAACCCGATGGAAAACTGGTTCAGTTTACCTACTCCATAAAGCCCCCCATCCATAAGCAACTCGCCAATGCACTACAGATTAGTGGTAGTCGCATCGACCGTGTACTTTGGAATCTACCGCCCGCCCATGTCTGGGTCTATAAACGGGCAAAACCGAACGAATATAATTAAGGGCACCTCTATCGATTGATATCAACAGGATTTCTCTGATCAAGTGATCGATTGCAAAAGCGATAGCATTCAGGAGCGATCCAATGGCGAATGAAGAGATGCGCCACGCGTTCTACACAAACCTGGCCTCCATCCCGGCAGGCCGCTACTGCAGCTATGGCGACATGGCAAAACTATGTGGCGTACATGTCCGTCAGATACTTGCCTGGTTACGCACCCTCCCAGCAGACAGCAACTTACCCTGGTACAGACTGGTCACTGGCCAGCGACGGATTGCAGACTACCCTGGTAACGAAAAGCAGCACCGGTTACTCGCAGAGGAGGGGTTGATAGCGGCAGAGAATGGCAGGTATCCAACTGAGCAGAGATGGCCAGAGTGACAATCTCATTTCAAGATAAATCGATATCTTTTTAACCTAAAATACAATTCTGCTCAGCAACTGATAACTCAGATGGGTAATCAACATCTTGCAGAACACCCTGATCATCCGTTGGCATTAACTCTAACTCTTTGGGATAGTCCTGGAGTAGCTGCCGCCCTCCCCGATCCCCATCTAATTCACTCAGCTGATCCCCCCAAGCGCCCGAGAAACCAACAGGATGCCCCCGCTTACCACCATAGCCAGGGGCAACCATGGATGCCCCTTGATCTAATCGCTCCGCCAAAGCAGCAATCGTTTCTGACTTGATCCAGGGCATATCAGCCAATGCAATCAACCAACCCGCAGCATCTATTGTGGCCCTGACAGCCAATGAGAGACTATCTCCCATACCTGCACCAACAAGCTTGTTCTCGATAATTCTAAAGCCCAGCTCCTCTAACGACTTTGCCAGACCTCTATCCTCAGGACGAACTACCGCAACCCCGCGAGGAACAGCTGATATCAGGTGTCGGGCAGATACAATCGCCATTGCTTCACCGTTGGATAAGGGGTGCAGCGACTTGCTCGATCCAAACCGGCTTCCACCTCCTGCGGCCAGCAAAACAGCGGTTAGCGGTACCATTTCAGACCTCCATGCTCACACCGACTCCGGCATGATTACGAATTGCGGTGATTTCAGCCATGATCGACAAAGCAATCTCAGCTGGACGTTTACTGCCAATGGAGAGTCCGGCAGGGGCATGTATGCGAGCAACCTGAGCCTCATCATGGCCAAGCTCCAGCAGGCGTAAATGTCGTTTTTCAGCACTGCGTCTGGAACCCAGCGCACCAATATAGAAGGCCGCAGTGCCCATCGCAGCACTCAAACCAAGATCATCCTGACGGGGATCATGGGCCAAGGTAACAATCGCTGTTCTGGGCGCATCACGCAGCCCATTCACCTCATCGTCAGGCATAAGTTTTGAGTAGCGCACCCCACTCAGCGGATGTTGATCAATAAACTCATCCCTAGGGTCGCAGATAGTGACCCGATAATTAAGCGACAACCCCATGCTGGCAAGATATCTGGCGATCTGTCCATCACCGATCAACAGTAATTGCCATGCTGGGCCGAATACCTTGACAACCCTCTCATCAGTTACCCTGAACTCGACCCCGGGTTCTGCCTCCAGCAGACTGACTTCACCTGACGGGAGTTGAATCTGACGTGAGACCAAACGATCCTCTGCCAGCAGATTTAGCAGTATTTGTAGATTTTCTGCAGATTGAACACACTCCACCAGCAACTCCAGGCGACCACCACAAGGCAGTCCCAGACGCTCCGCTTCAATTCGCTCAACCCCGAAATCAACCAGTACAGGCGTCTCCGCCCCCAACTCACCCGCCCGGTGTCTAGCTATCAGAGTCTCTTCGACGCAACCACCGGAAACCGATCCCAGGGATCGCCCATCACTATGGATAGCCAACATCGAGCCGGGAGGCCGGGGGGATGACCCCCAAGTGCGTAAAACTGTAACCAGGGCCACCCGCGCACCCTCTACCAGCCAATCCACCGCAGTACGCACTACATCGATATCATCTGAAACCGGATTCACAACTTCAGGATAGGTCATCAACTCAACCGCAATGGCAACTGACGTAAACGCTGGCCTGTTGCCGCAAATACCGCATTTGCCACTGCAGGGGCAATAACCGGAGTAGCCGGCTCTCCAACTCCTGTGGGTGGTTCGGCGGATGCGACAATGTGTACTTCCACCTCCGGCATCTGATCGATACGCAATACCCGATAGTCATTAAAATTGGACTGCTCAACCGCACCATTTTTGAAGGTCAACTCACTAAACAGAGCCGCTGACAGACCGAATCCCATCCCACCCTGCATCTGTGCCTCGATGATGTCCGGGTTGATCGCAATTCCGCAATCCACTGCTATCACAACTCGATCGACAGTAATTACACCGCGTCTTACAGAGACTTCTGCCACCTGGGCCACATAGGAGTTGAAGGATTCATGGACAGCGATACCCCGACCACGATTTCGACCCAGGGGTTCTCCCCACCCGGCCTTCTCCGCCGCCAAGTTCAATACAGCGAGATGCCGTGGATGATTGCCCAGCAGTTTCCGGCGATAGATCAAAGGATCCTCTCCCGCCTTGATCGCCAACTCATCGATGAAGCACTCGACCGCAAAAGCGGTGTGGGAAGAACCCACAGAGCGCCACCAAAGCACTGAAACCGGCAACTCTGGAGAGTGGAGATCCACTTGAATATGCTTAATCTCATAAGGTAGATTCGCTGCACCTTCTACCGAAGTCATGTCGACGCCATCCTTCACCATGACTGACTCAAACGGGGTGCCTTTAAGAATCGACTGACCTACGATACGCTGCTCCCAGGCATGGGGAGCACCCTGCTCATCCTGGGTGGCGCGCATACGATGCAGGTAGATAGGGCGATAATATCCTCCATGGGTATCGTCCTCACGGGTCCAGATCATTTTCACAGGGGTACCCGGCTTGAGAGACTTGGCGATATTTACCGCCTCTAGAACATAGTCTGCGGCAGGGTTAGCCCTGCGGCCAAATGAACCGCCTGCATAGAGCATGTGGATATGCACCTGCTTAGGCTCAAGACCCAGCAGCCCCGCAACCTGCTGTTGATCACTGGTCTGCATCTGCTCACCATTCCAGATGTCACACCCCTCTGCATCGATACGTACTACACAATTCATCGGTTCCATTGCAGAGTGGGAGAGAAAAGGAACGCTGTATTCCGCCTCCAAAACAGATTCAGCAGCAGCAAGCACTGTCGATGCACTACCCTTTTTGGTTGCTTCTAACCCTGGCTCTTGGGCCATCTTTCTATAATCATTGAGTATCTGCTCAGAACTCTTATCAAAGGCGCCAGAATCGTCCCAGGTCACAGAGAGGCGATCCCTGGCAAGCTTTGCACCCCAGAAATCATCTGCAACCACCGCCACCCCGGTGGATAGCTCAACAACTTTACGCACCCCTTTGACCTCTAAGGCCTTAGCAGAATCCACCTGTTTGACCTTCATGCCGATCTTGGGTGGATGCAGCACCAGTGCCGTTAATAGACCGGGTAGATCCATGTCCTGAGTAAACTGAGCCTGACCGTTGATCTTCTCTGCAGTGTCCTTGCGAGGGATACGTTTACCGATCAATTTGAATGACTTGGGATCTTTCAACTCAACACTCTCTGGCACCGGTTGCTGAGCAGCCAGCTCTGCCAGGGCACCAAAATCAGCCTGACGACCAGTTGGGGAGTGTTTAATCACGCCGGATGAGACTGAGATTTGATCAGCTGGCACCTGCCACTGTTTTGAGGCAGCCTGAATCAACATCGCTCTTGCAGCTGCCCCAGCTCGCCTCATCTGCTCCCAGGAGTTGGCCATTGCGGTACTTCCACCCGTACCCTGCACCTTGCCCCAGAAAAGATTGTTATAACGAGCAGCATCCGCAGGTGCACCCTCCACTCGCACCATATTCCAGTCAGCATCCAACTCTTCCGCGACCAGAGTAGCCAATCCGGTATAGGTACCCTGCCCCATCTCCAGATGCTTCGAAATCACCGTAACAACACCCTCTTTGTCGATACGTAAAAATGCATTCGGAGAGAAATCCCCAGCTGCCTCAGGTGCTGTACCGGCAATTCCCGGCCCGGCCTGCCGCTGTTCAGCCATAACCGTCGGAATGACACCCAGGGTCAAACCGGCCAAAGAGACTGCACTACCAGCAAGAAAACGACGACGACTCAAGTTAACGATATGCTTTGTGTTCATGAGTGACCTCCGGTGAGCTTGCCGGCAGCCAACTTAATCGCTTCCCGAATCCGTGCATAGGTAGCACATCTACATAGATTGCCCTGCATTGCCTGATCAATATCGGCATCACTGGGCTTTTGATTCCGCTGCAGCAGTGATGCTGCAGACATAATCTGCCCCGACTGACAAAAACCACACTGCACCACCTCCAGCTCTTTCCATGCTGCCTGTACCGCTTCACCTGCCGGGGTAGCCAACCCTTCGATGGTGGTAATCTCTTTACCTACCGCATCCGATACCGGCGTGATACAGGAACGAACTGCTGCACCATCCACATAGACTGTACAACTACCACACTGCGCTATACCACAGCTGTACTTGGTTCCTGTAAGACCCACATGATCTCGAATCACCCACAGCAAAGGCATTTGCAGATCGATATCAAGAGTATGACGGACGCCATTAATAGTCAGATTTATCACCTCAACCTCCTCATCTCTTCGAAACCCGCTCAACTGATTTTTTTAGTTTTAAACGAGTCCTGGGGAAAAAAGATATATGTCGCTTCGACATATAATAGCTGATTAAGTTGAATCAAAGATCTTTTCCATTTACAAATTAACACCATTTACTTCAGTGTTATTGAGATCATTGTTAAATCTTTCAATTGGCTGCTAATTACAGCAATGCTGATTGTGCAGAATCCCCTAAGAGGGACAATGTTACTCAATCCCTACCCTACTTCAGAAATATTGTTATTCCACACCGATCTTGAAACGCTTACCTCCTCTCTGTAGCAGCATATCCAGCAACAGCATGTGACAAACATCATCAGCCATCCCGGTAATATTCCACAGCCAACTTGGTATCTGATTCGGTAGCTTAATAACCAGTTCGATCAGGGATCGTTCTTCAAGGGAAAATCCAAGTAGCTAAAGGATCTTTACTCACATTAATCTATCTTTATTGGGATAAATCATATGGATATTTGTAAAAAGAGTACCAAAGCGGTACGCATTGCGCTCTACTGCACAGCACTGAGCGTTCCAGGGCATCTGTTGGCAAAAGAGCTACCTGTATATCATGCAATTGACAATGGCATCTCTGAGGCTCAAGCCTATCAATTTTCAAAATCGCTACAGGTCGACCCAGAACTGATCGACCTGGAAACTTTCCATCGCACAGGAAAAATCGGCTACATCGATCTTGCTCGGCACCAATACATTCCGACACGTATAGTGGGCCAGGGTGAAGCGGACGAGGAGAAAAAATCGACAGTTCTTGAACAGATTGACTTCGATGCTTTGTCCATGATCCAACCGATAGACGAGGATGTTGTTCTTCATCTGTTGGAAACCTCCTTAAAAGAGGCGGATATACTGCCGCAGGCCTATAAACCCTACATACGCCACACACAGTTTGAAGCCGTAGATAAAGAGGGCAAAACAATAGCTGATGCAATGGTCGATACAAAAGTAGACCTGCAACTCTACACTGCAGGCTTACCTCTGATCGGGCCAGGCGCAAAAATTACTGCCACTGTCGGCGCAGATGGTGGAACAACCCAATTCAACTATGCCAACCGTATCTTGGAAGAGGGTGAATATGTACCTGTAATCAGTCACACAGATGCAAAAAGAGAGTGCCGACAACGGATATTGAGTAGTAGCCAGAAGAGCGAGCTCGACAAACTCAATATAACGACTCAGTTAGTCTACTACGCACCTTCCTTGGATATCACTTCTGTAAAAACCATCCAACCTCATTATGATTGTGGTGGTACAGCAGTCGTAGATGGTGAGATCGTTAATCTTTTACATGAACTGATACCTGCTGTAGAGAGTACGGCCTATGTAGCGGATGTCTCAATCGATGCAACGCTTAAAGGTGAAGTCATCAATGCAAAGGTTGATATCAATGGCGGCCAGCCACCATACCAAGTAGATTGGAGTGCGGATGGTGCAAAGCCAATCAACCGCAACGGTACCGCTATCTCCTTTGCTCAACAACAGAGAAAAGGGGTCAACGAAGAGGTCATAACCGTTAAAGTTACAGATGCCAATGGTATCGAATCGCTGGCAACGACAACAATTGCACTACCGAGGGTATCTCAATCCTCAGACTCAAAGATTGCTGAATTTTTTAACACGGCAATAACTTCACTACTCCATAATCTGATACCTGCAGTGGAAGCAATCGGCGGCATCACAGACTATGGTACAGAGAACGCAGTAACCAATCAGTTTGGTGATCTTGAGCAAGGATTTATCGATCGCATGCAGACTGCCGGTGTAACAGAACGTTTCAGCTGGTCAGGAACCCTCGCATGGGAACAGGACTTCAAGGCGAGTTCAGACAGCAGCTGGATCGACAACACAGACATGACCTTCTATGTCGGACACGGTTATGGTGGCGGCTTCACATTTGAAGACACCACACACGACGATGGCACTCTCGATTATGATGATGCCACTGGTGATTGGGGCGATAAGGACTTGGAGTGGCTCGCCCTGCTCTCTTGTCAGGTGCTGAAGGATGATTGGAGCGGCATGTCTCGCTTTGATCGTTGGAAGCAGGAGTTTGATGGCCTGCACCTGCTACTGGGTTTTCACACCAATGCCTATGCCTGGAGCAGCTTCTCTGGTGAGTTTGCAGACAACATGCTGAAAAGCAGCCCCATGACTGTAAAAACTGCCTGGTTTGAAGCAACTGACACAGACCAACCTGCGAGTGTAGTACCCGTCGTCATGGGCGTACTGGATAACAACGGCATGTCCAATGTAAATGACTACTTCTGGGGCAAAGGATCAGTTGGCCCGGATATCAGAGATGGCGACATCATCGGCTATTGGAGTATTAAAGTCCTTTAATTTGATTCAATGATTTTTATAGTAATAACCAACCCGATTCAGATCTCTGAGTCGGGTTTTTTAGTATGGCGTTGCCAATAAGGCTTACTACTTCTCTAAGTAAAATTAAAACCAATCCGTAGTGGGCTCTGATGAATCATGCAAGTGAAAATAGTGCTCTCTCACAATCAATCCATGCTTTTAAGATCATGCTATAAAACATACCTTGTTTGCTAAAAAGCTCTACCCCACCATAATCCGTTCGAAGTCTAGCTAGGGCCTGTTAACACTAATTGAATCGGCCCTAAATCAAAAGCAGCCTTTCCAAGATTTTATTGAATAACAATAAATACAGGAAAAACATCATTAAAGGGCTAATAGTATAAACTACCCAGATGAGTAATCGCCTCATCATGCACATCGACCTGGATGCCTTCTTTGCCTCCATCGAACAGCGGGATCATCCTGAATTTCAGGGACGTCCGCTGGTCGTCGGCGCCGCACCAGGTAATCGGGGCGTAGTAGCAACCTGCTCCTACGAGGCTCGGCGCTACGGTGTTCACTCGGCAATGCCGATTAGTGAAGCTGCCCGTCGTTTACCCCCTGAAACTGTCTATGTTCGACCCAGCATATCCCGCTATGTCGAGGTTTCACGGCAGATCATGTCAGCTCTTGAGAGCATATCGCCAGTGGTAGAGAAGGTCTCTGTGGATGAGGCTTACCTGGATATTTCAGGTATGGATCGGTTAATTGGCACACCGGAGACGATAGCTCAAAGAGCAAAGAATCTAATCTGTGAAACTGTCGGACTAACCGCTTCAGTGGGCATCGGCCCCAACCGTCTGATCGCTAAACTTGCCTCGGATTTCCAGAAACCCGATGGACTCACGGTGGTATTGCCAGATGGTGTTATAAATTTTCTCGATCCACTGCCTCTTACCGCTCTTCGAGGACTGGGATCAAAGAGTGCTCCGAAACTTCAACGCATCGGCTTGCGTACAGTAGGCGATGTAAGACAGCTCTCCCTACTTGATCTTAGACGCCATTTAGGCAATCTTGCTGGCACCAGAATCTATGAGCAGGCCAGGGGTATCGCTTCGGACAAAGTCCATAGTCTAGCCACTCGAAAATCGATCTCCAAGGAGACCACCTTCAACCAGGACATCACCGACCTGGAGATCTTACGAGAGACACTCCATTGGGCTGCCCAGGAAGTAGGCTATATCGCACGCCAGGAGAATCGAATAGGCAGACAAGTAACGCTCAAAGTCCGCTATAGCAACTTTGAAACGAACACCCGTATCCGAGCTTTCACAACACCAACTTCAGAAGACCACAAGATCTTTCAACAGGCCTGGAAACTCTTCTTGGCCGAACACCGAACCGGACAAGCGGTACGTCTGATAGGACTCGGCATTACTGGGTGGGATAGTGAAACGAACCCACTCGATCAGGGTGACCTGTTCCACGAACAGGTATCTGAACCTGACCCTAAGCAAGGTCGCCTCTACGAAACAATTGATGAAGTCAGCAACAAGTTTGGAAAGAGATTGATTCGTTTGGGTACTCAGCGACATAAGACTTGAGCTTTTACTCTAACGGGCACACCTTTAACCTTACATATTTTGTTGATTAATTAACAACAACAAAAAGTGGACGTTCTCCATTCAGCAGCTAAACTTGAGAAAAATAATAAAAACAACTTATTAAAATAGAGTTCAATGAGTTGCAATTGAACTGGCAAATTACACTACTAAAAACAACAATCTGGCGTTAGCACACCAATAATTATAGTGGTCTCTTACAGAGATCTATATTAGCGCCTGCTTCTGGAGGATTCAAAATGGAAACCACCGCCTATACAGGTAGTACTAAATGGGATGAACTGGCTGTCAATAAGATCGAGTTTACTGAACCATTCACATGGCTAGCCAAAGGCTGGAAGGATATGCGCGATGCTGGACGTTATAGCCTCACCTACGGTTTAGGAATCGTCTTGATCAGTGGGCTACTGACTTATGCGCTGCTTGCGACAGGCAACCATTTTCTCTTACCTTTCCTTGTTGCAGGATTCTTTCTCATTGCACCATTTTTAGGCATTGGCCTATATCAAATGAGCGCTCATCTGGAAAAGGGAGAACCGCTCAAATCCTGTAACGCAATCGAAGCCTGGAAGAGCAATCATACCCAGATCAGCATGATCACAGCAGGTTTTCTGATCATCACTCAACTCTGGATTGCCTCTAATTTCATACTATTTGCCCTGTTATATGAGGGTATTTCACCCCCCATAGGCAACTTCATCAACAATGTATTCCTTTCAGAAAAAGGGATGATCTTCTCTTTAGCAAGCATCACTGTCGGTTTTTTCTTCGCCTGGTGCGCATTTGTAATCAGCGCCATTACTGTACCTATGCTGATAGATCGCAAGGTTGATGGATTCACAGCAATCCGTTTCAGCATAAAGTCGGTACTGAAGAATATGCCAGCCATGATGCTGTGGGCTTTTCTGATCGTCCTGATCGTGGGCACTGGTCTGATTACATATTATATTGGGTTAATCCTTGCCCTACCCATAATTGGACACGCAAGCTGGCATGCTTATCGCTCTCTGGTTCCAACAACATATTAACCCGGCGACTAAGTATGTTGTCTTCAGCCGATGTTGATTCAAGCGAGCATAAACCACCAATGGCGCTTGTAGTCTGGGCCCTAGGGGAGCCCCGCTACTGGGCCAGGGTGTCTGTTGATAGTCGAGATTGATTCGCTACGCTACGGTGTCAGCGTCACTTCGCACCTTTAGAAACCCCGGGTTCCAAAGGCATCATCTTATTCGAGTCAGCCCCGTTTGGCCGTTCCTGCACCTCTCCTTGTAGCCAGCCATATAGCTGTCAAGAACAGCACCACATCACACTGGAGCACCCCAGATTGATATTTGCTGACTATAAATCCAATTAATTGCCTAAAATCAATGCCAGTGCAATCAAATTAGGCTACCAAGAGAGGCCAGCCCCAACAGAAGTGGGCACATCTTAGATAAAGTGGCTAAACTTAAGCAAAATATGGACGCTTTGCTTTAATGCCACAAATAAGTTCTACTTCAAGGGAGCCTGACTCCAATTTCATTGTCATAACAAAAAGTAATAGACGACTACTGATTTAGATGCATTTCACTACATTTTCCAAACCTGCCACTTACTGCCTATTGGCCGTGGCCATGCTGATAAGCAGTTGCAGCATCCCTCCCCCATTGGTAGAGCGTATCAAAGACTCAGGTGAACTGAGAGTGGTTACTCGCAACAGCGGCACAACGCTCTATGAAGGCTCTGAGGGGCTGACAGGTCTTGAGTATGATCTGGTGCAACTGTTTGCAGAAGAGTTAGGTGTCAAACCCCATTTCATAATTCCCGAACGCTTTGATGACCTCCTGCCAACGGTGTCAAATGGTGATGCCCACCTTGCAGCTGCAGGATTGACAGTTACCCCGAAAAGACAATCCAGAATCCGTTTTGGCCCCTCATATCAGGAGATTACCCAGCAAGTTATCTATCGAGCAGGCACTCACCGCCCACGTAAAATCGAAGATCTATTGGATAAGAAGTTACATATACTGGCAGGCAGCAGTCATGAAGAGGAGCTGCTACGCCTGAAGAAGACCTATCCAGTGCTGAAGTGGGTCAGCCATGATGATCTGGAAAGTGCTGAGTTGATGCAGATGGTGGAGGATAAAGAAATTGATTTCACCATTGCAGACTCTAATGAGTTCGCTGTAACACGACGCTTCATGCCTCATATCAAGGTGGGGTTCGATCTCACCAAGCCGCAACAACTCGCCTGGGCAATGGCCCATGCCGAAGATGCCAGCCTGTACCAAGCCATGGAGACATTTTTCGACCGTATCCGCGAAGATGGCACACTCTCCCAGTTGATTGAACGTCACTACGGTCACATTGGTCGTCTAAACTTTGTCGAGCTGCGAACTTTTGTCCGACATCTTGATAATCGACTACCAAAATATCAGACATTCTTCGAAGAAGCCGCTGCAATCACCGACATGGACTGGCGACTATTGGCAGCAATTGGCTATCAGGAATCCCACTGGAACCCAAAGGCCAAGTCCCCTACTGGTGTGAGGGGCATCATGATGCTGACTCTGGCTACTGCCAAGCAGATGAAAATCGAGAGCCGCCTCGATCCCAAGCAAAGCATAATTGGTGGTGCGAAGTATCTTCAATTTATCAAAAAAAGACTGCCAGAACGCATTCCAGACCCTGACCGCCTATGGCTTACTCTGGCTGGTTATAACGTTGGTTTTGGTCATATCGAGGATGCTCGCATTCTCACCGAGCAACTTGATGGCGATCCAGACAAATGGGTGGAAGTAAAAAAACACCTACCCAAACTGAGCCTGAAGAAGTGGTATAAACATTTGAAACGAGGCTATGCCCGTGGCAAAGAACCCGTTAATTATGTTGATAACATTCGGGCCTATTACGAGCTGTTGAAGTGGCAATTACGGCAAAGAGAAGCTGCCAAAAAATCCAACAACGAAGATGATTCTAATCACGTTTTATCCATCACCCCAGATGCGTTGTAACAATAAACGTGAGCCAGTTACAGATTCACGAATGATCCCTTAACCATTCACTCCATAGCAGTAATAATTCTTCAGAAACAGCGGCCAATGCTGGTTGCTTAAGCAGTGTAATCGCTGATTCAGGCATCAGGCACCTGCCTCCAGCCTCACTGAAAATCAATCGACCCGCAGCATAGTCCCAGAGTGACTGCCCACCATGATGATAGATCTGCGCTCGACCAGCTGCAAGCCAACACCAATCGAGGGCAACAGAGCCAATACTTCTTTGAGAACGGAATGGTGGCTTTGACACCAAAGCCATAGCAAGTTCAGGCTGCAATCTCTTAAAATCGACCAATGCAATAGAATCATTTAACGACTGCTGCCGGTTGCTCAATTGCAGAGGTGTACCGTTTAGCCAGGCTCCTCTCCCTGCTTCAGCAGAAAAACACTCCTCGCGTACAGGATCGTAGACGACACCCAGTACAACTCGTCCCGATTTGACCAGTCCCAGGGAGATACTGAACAGCGGGAATCCAGCAGCAAAGTTAGCTGTACCATCCAGTGGATCGAGGATCCACAGACCGGTGTCACTGTTGGAGAGAAGAGACTCCTGCCGCTCAGGCGTCATCTCCTCACCCAGTAGCGGAATATCAGGCCAATATTGCTGTAGCGACTGACTGAGCGATTGCTGACAACCAAGATCAGCCGCAGTGAGTAGACTGCCGTCAGTCTTCTCTTCTGCACTGACATTTAGAAATCTCGGCAAGATCTCTTCAACAGCGGCTTGTTTAACCAACGAGGTAACGTTACTAAGTTGAGGTAGTTCAATCATTGACTTCGCACCCAGATTGATAGCCTGCGTAATTGTAAAACAGTCTAAAGCCAATCTGTCAATTGCAGTCCAAATCCCAAACGATGACTTTTGGCGTTATAATCGATCAGACTCTCACCATAACCGTGGAAATACTGCAGATAGCCCCGCCAACGACCATACAACGGAAAACTCCAGTCGAGCTGGACGGTATCTCTGTTCTCTCCATCGAACAGGTTCCTTAGCAGAAGACTGAAGGTTTGATTCTGTTTTTTGTAGAGCCCTTGAATCTCATACCGACCTAGGAAGTCATCAATATCGGGATTATCGTCATTATCCTCAGGGATTCGATACCAGGGCTTGAAACCAACGAGGAGATTATTTTTCTCAATGAGAAAGTTTGCATAGATACGATTCCAGCTTCGCGAAAGAAAGCCACCCTGACCGTTAGACTGGTGAACAACTCCAAATTGGGTCAGGGCGTTACGCCAACCATGTATCTCCCACTCCCTGGGCCAAATATCAGGCACAACCACAAACAGTTCCGGTTCATGGTTGGTCTCCCTGAAAGGTGATGAAATATCCTGGTTATAGGCCTGCCAGTATGAGAGATTGGTATAAGCGGCATAGAGATCGACATCGGTGCCGAACAGACCTTCAATTACCGGCATTTTGTAACTAAGCTGAAATTTTATCTCCCAACGGTCGAAATCCGACTCAGGTATATTATATATATCGGCATTCGGTTCAGCATTGTATGAAGCCAGCAGTACATAGTTCTGTTTATGCGGCGACAGAACAAATGGATTACCCCGCGTTGCCCGTTCTGCGTCCAATCTGTTAGCAACCAGAGACTCAGATGTCATCTCTTGCTGCAACTCAGTAGGCGGAGTTAACTGCTCATCGGTAGATTGCACCACCGGATCTGTATCACATTCAGCCCTCAAGTCAGCAACTGACAGAGTTGGCGCTGCCGACTCCAGCTGTTTTAAAAGACAACGTTGGTAATCATTCAATGATTCGGCAGCCAGAGGTAGATGAACAAATAGAGTGCCGCAAACAAAAAAACGCAGCAGAGGTTTGAATACAACAGATACAGCTGGCATGAAAACTAATCTCTCACTTTGGATTTAGCACGTTTACGTCTGAAAAAGTCCTGCAATAGCTTTGCACTGCGCTCCTTTAACAAACCACCATCAACCTCGACACGGTGATTAAATCTATCATCTGTGGGTAATAAGTCGAATACACTGCCTGCTGCCCCACCTTTAGGGTCTGGTGCTGCGTAGACCACCCTCTTTACACGAGCATGGACAATTGCACCAGCGCACATCGGACAAGGCTCGAGGGTAACATACAAAGTAGTGCCTGGTAGACGGTAGTTGCACTCATGAACGGCAGCATCACGCAGAGCAACTATTTCAGCATGCGCTGTTGGATCGTGACTACTGATCGGTTGATTCCACCCTTCACCAAGTACACGACCCTGCCTGACCAGCAGCGCACCTACAGGGACCTCACCCTGCTGCTCAGCCCTTTCAGCCAATATCAGGGCATGTTGCATGAAATTTTCGTCTTGTGTTGACATTAAAAATGATCTTTAACTGAATCCACTTGATTAATTTCGGCAAGATATCCAGCTCTGACACAGGACTGCACAAGCCAATAGCTCTCGATAGAACAAATCATACCATTATTAATATTAATCATATAGTTAAGGAGCACTAATTTGGTATATGCCGGCCAGATTATCGATCAAAACAGGCCGATTCAAGACGCAGATCACATGTAACAGCACGTTAATGCGAAGAGCAGTTGTCCATTTTGGCGACAAGATGTCAGCTACTGAGTTTTCAGCGGCTCTCCATTTCTGTTTTTAAAGATCATTACAGAGATTTGCAATACCACTCTAAATAATCCTGTAGTGATAGGGTTTCCTATGCGATCGATGAATGAAAATTTTTGTGACTTTTACTGAATTACTCTATTTGGAATCATCCAATTGACCTATGCTACTGACGGATCAGAACAATAAATAGTGATCAGAATACGATTTCGCAGCTTGCGTAGAGTTACAAATCCTCTGATCTCACAGATCCAATAGAGCTGTCATACTGTTTGTGACTCATTGCATTATGCGGATAAGACGGATATTGACCTGCTCAGATGGGCCAACCCCTCATCCTCATGCGACGAGCAATATCACTATGGCACTAAATATTCCAACAGGAGATAGAGATATGTCAGTCGCAAAAGTCACAGAAATTACTGCTACATCCAATAAGAGTTTTGATGATGCTGTAACCAAAGGTATCAAGCGTGCAAATAAAACCCTAAAGGGGATAAAAGGGGCCTGGGTCAAGGACCAAAAGCTATCCGTTAGTGACGGTAAAATCACTGAATACCGTGTCACCATGAAGGTAACGTTTGTGTTAAAAGATTAGCAGAGACAACCCACCAGAATAGTTACAACTATGACTATACCTTAGAGCAGTGCTTTTCAACTGCATCAATATGTTTATAAATAAATGATAGGAGAGCAAGAATGGGGCTATTTGATTTTGCATCAAATTTCGGAAAAAAACTGTTTGGCAAAGATGATGATCCTGCTGAAAAGATCAAACAGCAGATCGAAGCGGATAATCCAGGAATCAAGGATCTAGATGTCCGCTATGAGGACGGCAAGGTAGTATTATCAGGAGACGCAGAGAGTGCCGAAGCGCTGGAAAAGAGTGTCTTGATCGCAGGCAATGTCAAAGGCGTCAGCGAAGTAACTGCCGATGCAGTCAACGCACCAGAGCAACTGGCCAAGGTGGAGTACTACACCATTGAAAGTGGCGATACGCTATCAGCAATAGCAAAGCGATTCCTTGGTAAGGGGTCCGACTACCCGAAAATCTTTGAGGCAAATCGTGAAGTCATCAAAGATCCCAATCTCATCTACCCCGGCCAGAAGATCCGCATCCCACTCGACTGATCTGAATTTATCTAAATAATATTTTTTCCGGAAGCGCTTAAGTAAACAAAACCTGATTACTCTCCTTCCTGTATCCAATACCCCCTCTCCATAGCAGAGAGGGGTTAAGTATTTACCCTGGAAGTATCTGCCAAATAAACAAAAACATATTAAGAATTAAATGACTAATCATGTGCAATATGAGGCCCATCTCGACTATACTATTTGAATTCCCTTCTTGAAGGGAGTACCTCGCTTATCGCGTCGATGTACGCCGCTTTAGTATTTATCTAACCACGACAAAGCAAGGTGAAATAGGGTTCAATACCTATGGATAACTTAATTCACACAAGGATAGAGTAACGCTAAAGAGACAGGTTTAGCAGCAAATGATAAAAAAGGTCACAACTACCATTTCCTTACTAGGAATATTGAGTTTTGCAGCTTATTTTATCAACTCACTTCTATTTACCCCTCCCCAACCGCCCTACAAAAAGGAACTCCTTGTATACTGTGGTACCACTCTGATCAAGCCCATGTCTGAGATAGCTTCGATCTTAGAGGAGCGTGAAGGAATCAAGATATCGATCATCAAAGGCGGCTCAGGCAATCTACTTAAATCTATCAGATTCAACCGCATCGGTGACCTCTACCTACCCGGCTCAGAGTCATATATAAAACAGGCCAATGATGAGGGTCTTATCAGTGAATCGATCCATGTAGGATACAATAAAGCTGCATTGATGGTGCGCAAGGGTAATCCAAAAAAGGTAAAACCTGATTTGAGTGAACTACTACGTCCTGACCTCTATGTCGTTTTAGGGAATGCTGATAGTGGCAGCATCGGGAAAGAGACTAAAAAAATCCTCTCTTCGGCCGGTTTATTAGAGAATGTCATGCTCAACGTGAGAGAGTTGACCACTGACTCAAAACGACTTACCGATGTCATTAATAATAGCGAGGCTGACCTGGTCATAAATTGGTTCGCACCGTCCACTTGGCCTGAAAACTCGAATTTTATTGATACACTCCCCATTGACGAACAGTATGCAAACAAAAAAAGATTAGTATTAGGTTTACTAAGTACCGCAAAATATCCAAAGATAGCACGACTATTTTTGGATTACGCCTCCTCCAAAGATGGAATAGACATATTTAACCGTTATGGACTCTATAGCGTTGATTAAAAGCAGTACCATGCAGCAACTAACTGAACACCCAATCCAACGACAAATCATTGGTCTTGCGTTATCGATACTGATAATCGTTATCACCTTAGTGACTGTACATACAGGTTTAGAACTAAAAACAAGCAAATTAGAACAACAACGAGACAATCAGAAAGCAAGACAGGATATTGGTCTATCAATATACCAAAGACTTTTTTCAGCTAAGGCACATATCTTCAAGCTGAGTATGTTACGAAACAAGCTGGATCTGGAAATAGTAAGAAAACATTTTGATGCTAATCTGCTTACTATAAACAAAGGACTGGCAATATTACACAATGGAGGTGTTTTTAAAGATGAGATTGCAACCAACATACCTGGTAGCAACAATATGAATCTTGTAGCCATCTACAAAAAACCGGAGAGAGGCGGTTATGTTCTTGAAGTCCTTGAGCTTAGTCCTGCCCTACATGAATTAGATAAACAGGCACAACTTTTGTTTCAATTGATCGAGCAGAGAATAGCTCAAGAAGAAGCTCTATCTGTAAACCTGCAAACTCGGATTGATAATCTGATGAAGACTATCAATACCGTTCTTCAGCGAACACACGAAAACGCTGCACGGATACTCTTTGAAAGTCAAAACAGACTCTTAACATTAACACAACAACTGCATGATGCTAAAAGCATTCATGATAGCTTGCGTATCCCAGTAGTACTTATTGCATTGAGTTTAGCTGCCTACCTGCTCCTCATCACTCTGACGAGAGTCGGTAAAGTTATAGAGAATCGCAAGCGTGCAGAAGACCAGCTGCAACTACTGCTTGATACCACTGTTGAGGGAATTTTCGGAATAGACATCAAAGGATTGACCACTTTTGTCAATCCTTCAGCTTCTCGCATGTTAGGGTATCTACCTCAAGAGTTAATCGGACAGAACAATCATAAGTTGATTCATCACACTCAACATGATGGAACACCACACGATCAATCTGAATGTAAAATTCTTAAGGTACTTAATGGTAATGCATCGAATACGATCGATGATGAGGTTTTCTGGCGCAAGGATGGTACATCGTTTCCTGTTGAATATTCCAGTA
This sequence comes from Candidatus Thiodiazotropha sp. AKAK3, assembly GCF_058244645.1. NCBI lineage: Bacteria > Pseudomonadati > Pseudomonadota > Gammaproteobacteria > Chromatiales > Sedimenticolaceae > Candidatus Thiodiazotropha > Candidatus Thiodiazotropha sp. AKAK3. The sequence continues at coordinate 106,101 of NZ_JBSYOQ010000062.1, read as the reverse complement.
TTCCAATTTATAGAGATGGCCATCCTATTGGTGCAGTTGTTAACTTCAGTGATATTAGTGAACGCAAACATGCTGAGAAACGTATTCGCACACTCCTGCAAGCTGTCGAACAAAGTCCTGTGTCGGTGGTAATGACTGATACTGCTGGCAACATTGAATATGTAAACAGCGCCTTTGAATCAGTAACCGGCTATAGTGCGGAGGAGGTCATAGGTCAGAATCCTAGAATATTAAAGTCGGACAGCAGCCCTGATTCTCTGTTCAAAGAACTCTGGGAATCGATAATATCCGGTCATGCCTGGAAGGGTGAACTACAAAACCGCAAAAAGAGTGGCCAGTTATACTGGGAACGCGCCTACATAGCACCAGTGGTTGATGAGACCGGATTGACCAGCCACTATCTTGCTGTAAAAGAGGATATTACCCTGCAGAAGCAGCAAGAAGAAAAAATCATTCACCAGGCAAATTATGACAGTCTTACACAACTACCAAACCGTTTCCTTACTCTAGACAGACTTTCACAAATTATCAAAGAGGCTCAACGTAACCAACTGCATGCTGCTGTACTGTTTCTTGATCTTGATGATTTCAAAAAAATTAATGATTCAATGAGTCATGAGATAGGCGATAAGCTACTTATCAATGCTGCTAAACGACTTCAGGAGTTAGTTCGCATCGACGATACCGTAAGTAGACTGGGTGGAGATGAGTTCATCATTTTATTGGGTAACTTACATAATGAGAGCGAGGTGATTCCAGTTGCGGAAAAGCTACTCAATTGCTTCAGAAAACCATTTCTTCTGGATGGACGAGAATTGATTCTTACAGCAAGTATCGGCATTGCCATCTATCCAAACGATGGTGATCACCCTGCAGAACTTCTGCGCAATGCAGATATTGCCATGTATGAATCCAAAGATCAGGGACGCAACGCCTTCAACTTCTTTAATCACAATATGAATCTTGGTGTTTCAAGACGCCTGCAACTCGAAGAGCAACTACACGGGGCACTTGAACGAGGAGAATTCCAGCTCTATTACCAACCCATTCTCGATATCTCCAGCTGTGAAGTAGTTGCAGCTGAAACATTACTGCGCTGGAACAGCACTGTTTTAGGCAACATCACGCCTGATGAATTTATCCCTATAACAGAACAGACTGGACAGATAGTCTCAATTGGCATGTATGTAATGCAGGAAGCGCTGAAGATGGCATCGCACTGGCAGAGACTTCTCAATAGACCATTTAAAATTGCCATCAATATATCACCGCGCCAGTTTAGAGATCCAAATTTGTTACATCAGATAAAAGATATCTTAACCACAACCAAGATACCCAGTGAATCCGTCGAACTGGAATTAACAGAAGGCGTACTGATGAGTGGTCATACTTACATCGATGACACCCTGGAAGGGTTAAATGAATTAGGCGTCACCCTAACCATGGATGATTTCGGTACCGGCTACTCATCCCTAAGTTATCTACGCAGCTATCCATTCGATACCTTAAAAATCGATCGCAGTTTCATCAACGACATAACAACGGACCCAGCTGACAGAGAACTGGTAAATGCCACGATCGCTATGGCCCATGGCCTGGGATTATCCGTGGTCGCTGAAGGGGTAGAAACTAAAGCGCAATTGGATCATTTAAGAGAGCAAGGGTGCGAAATGGCTCAAGGTTTTCTTTTCAGCAAACCCATACCAGCAGACAAGATGACCAATTTACTTAAAAATAATCAGGAGAAAATCTACAACCCGGACAAACCTTATCTAGCTTAAAATAAACAACGATTAGAATATCTCACTCAAACATACCACCCACTACTGCAACTCTCTGCAATAGATAAATGGTGCGTTTATTGCAGTGTATATCCTCGAATAGCCCAGTGAACACTCACTCATATTTTCTGGTCAGGCAACCACAACAAAATTAAGTTGTCCCAATCACTCCTAAGCGTCTATATTAAAGCTACGAGCTATAATAATCTTATCACTGCATCAATAACTGACAGCTCTAATTGGCACAAAATAATATAGTGACGACTACGCTATCATCAGGTTGAGAAGGCTAGATGAATGCAAGTATACATCCTAAGCTATATCAACTCGCAAACCTGGGATACACGGAAATACCTCTTTTTGGCGAGGGGGAATCCTATCTCTTGTATTTAGTACTTACACTTCATTACCATACTGATTCAGTCAACTATCAAACCACCTCTACATACCTGCAACAGCTGTATCACAAGCTGGCTCGCGAACTTCAGCCACCCTATCCTGCAAAGCTTCAGAATAGAACTCTCTGTTATCAAGTGCCTACTCAGACAAGACCCTCACAGACTGATCATAGCACCATTACAACTCACTCTATGATCCTGATTAATTACATTATTGCAGCCATCTATTTCAATCAAGGAGAGGGGTCTTTGATAGAATGAAGGAGTATGGTAAACCGAAACTGATACTTCTATCGGGATACATCGAAGTCGACATACCTGCTCTGGTAAGTCAACTGCTCAAGCCATTGCTAGCACCCGATACAGATTTCGTTGAGTCTAAGTTTGACCTGTCCAATGTCGATACCCCCTACGCAGCTCTCACTCAGATAGTTCAATCTGTTATTCGTAAAATCTTAGGCAAAAGAAAGCAGGAACTTAATTCCTGGAGAGGTGCGATACTAAAAGCAGTTGGGCCGAATGGACACCTCATCAACGACCTTGCCCCAGATCTCGAGAGACTCATCGGAGAGCAGCCACCACTTCAGGAGCTAAAACCTCGGGATACTCTCAAACGCTTTACATCAACAATACACAATTTCCTCAAGGTTACTTTCACTCCTGACCATCCGTTTGTACTGTTACTGGTGGATTTACAATGGATCGACACCCCTACCCTAGATCTACTCGAGCATCTGCTTACCGACCCAGATATCAACCACATCCTCATTATCGGTACCATTAGTGAGAATGAGGTCACTCCCAGCCACCCGCTGATGAAATCATTAGATTCAATGCGAAATAGTGGCACTACAATTCAGACCATAGTGAACTCTCCATCGGGAGAAGATCACAGGTTTGAATTAAATAAAGAGTCCCCACGCAGAGAAGAGAAGCCATTGCAACAGTTTGATGCAGCAAAACTTGTGAAAACGATACAAAAAGTTTCACAACAATTAGAGCTTCCAAAACTGATGCAAGCACTAACGACTTATGCGTTGGAAACTTCGACTGCAGACAGGGGCCTTTTGATTGTTTCGCATGATAAAATCAATACTGTAGAAGTGGAGGCTAGTGCAGACGGAAACAACATTAACGTTAAAGCAGTCCAGGCACCGATCGATAGTAATAGCTGTTCTGAAACCATTGTCACGTACGCCATACAGGCCAGACAACAGGTCATTCTCAACGATACATCTCTCCCTGGCGTGTTCAGTAATGATCTCTATTTGCAACAAAAGAGCAAGCGATCTCTGCTTTGTCTCCCCCTCCTCAGCCCAAACAATCCAGCAGGTGTGTTGTACCTGGAAAACACCCAGTCTATTGGCGCTTTCACCCCGGATAGAGTTGCACTGCTGGAGCTACTGGCAGCACAGGCAGCAATCTCATTGGAAAATGCCTCTTTATACAATGACCTCAAGGAGAGCGAAGCTAGATATCGTCAAATCATCGATACCGCAAATGAAGGCGTATGGATTCAGGATGATAACTATGTCACTACATATGCCAATGAACATATGGCACAAATGTTGGGTTATACCGCAGACGATTTGATTGGACAGAAAGCCACCGATTTCATGTTTGAAGAGGACAAAATCGAACACGCTCTTAAAATGAGCGAACGACGAAATAATAAATCTGATGTATATGAACGACGCTTGATTCACAAAGATGGAAGGTCGGTATGGATGCTGATTTCCGCTACACCTATCTTCAAAGATGGCCAGTTCAATGGTTCAGTTGCGATGCTGACTGACATAACCGAACGTATCGAAGTTGAACAGCATCTGGCTACGAGTGAGCAACTCTTCCGTACCCTGATTGAAAACTCTCCTGATCAAATCTCACGATACGATTTGAATCTACGTCGCCTGTATATCAATCCAGCACTTCAAAAGCTGTTTAAGGTACCGCTTGATCAAGCGCTCAACAAGACCTCCATGGTCTCTTCACCACTGCTCGACCCAGAAGCCTATATGGCCGTTATCCATAAAGTCATCGAAACCGAACAGGAGTGTTCCGATGAGATCGCCTTTCACAACCAGCAAGGCGAGATCGAATGGGCAAGCGCACGCTTTGTACCCGAGTTTGATCTAAACGGCAAAGTCGCAACTGTACTGGTCATATCCAATGTCATCACAGAAAAAAACATGCCGAGCAGCAACGACAAGAACACCTTAACTTTCTCCAGAGCCTGGACCGGGTCAACCGGGTACTGCAAACAGAGGGAGATTTCGATCAAGTTATGAACATGGCTCTGGATGAGATTCTCGATATCTTCGAATGTGATCGCGTCCACCTGGTTTATCCCTGTAACCCGGACGCACCAAGTTGGTTTGTGCCGATTGAACGTACCAGGCCCGACTATCCAGCAACCTACCAGCTCGGCCAGAAACAGCCCATGAGTGAGCATGTTGCAAGCACCATGACTCAACTACTTGACTCGAATCAACCAATCAAACTAGGAGCAGATTCACAATACCCGATAACGGATATCATGCGGAAGAGACTCCATATTCGCTCTATCATGACCATGGCCCTCTACCCCATAATTGACCAGCCTTGGCAATTAGTAATGCAACAATGTTCTCATGATCGGAATTGGAACGATCAAGAGCTACGTTTGTTTGAAGAGATAGGCCACCGTCTTTCAGATGCCCTGAACTCTCGACTATCAATCCGTAACTTACGTGAGAGCGAAGAACGCTTTCGCCTAGTCTATGAAAACTCACCGGTACCGATATGGGAAGAGGACTTTTCTGCCGTCAAATCACGCCTTGATGAGCTGAAAGAGATCTGCGGTGACGACCTGGAAAGCTACCTTATTGAGCATCCTCAAGTCATTGCTGAGTGTGCAGCAATGGTACATATTATCAATATCAATAGTGCTGTCATTGAACTCCATGAGGCCAATAGCAAAGAGGAACTATTAGAAGGCTTGCCGAAGACCTTCCTTGCCGAATCCTATAACGCTTTCCGCAGAGAGCTCATCGCCCTTGCAAATGGCCAGACAGAACTGGTTTTTGACAGCGCAGTACAGACCCTGACAGGGAGACGCATTGATATCAGCCTCTCATTTTCGGTCTGTCCCGGTTATGAAAAGAGCCTGACCAAAGTATTTATCTCAACTATTGACATCACTCAGCGCAAGCAGAGCGAGGATCACATGAGGCTGGCCGCCAGTGTTTTCTCAACCAGTCAGGAGGGAATCCTGATCAGTGATGCCAATAACCGTATTATCGATGTCAATCCTGCCTTCAGTCATCTAACAGGTTACAGCCGAGATGAAGCTTTGGGCAAAAACCCCAACTTTCTCAGTGCAAATCAAAATGACTCAGCACTCTATGAAGAGATGTGGCAATCGATCAACAGCAATGGCGAGTGGCAGGGTGAACTCTACAACAAACGTAAATCCGGTGAAATCTTTCCAGAGCAGCTTTCCATCGTCGCGGTGCGTGATAAACATGGAGAACTACAGCACTATGTGGGCGCTTTTTCAGATATCAGCATGATCAAACGACACGAGGCAGATCTCGACCGCATTGCACACTATGACATGCTTACCTCTGTCGCCAACCGGCGCCTGCTCGGGGATCGCCTGGAACAGGCTATTGCCCATGCCAAACGACACACAAAAAATCTTGCCGTCTGCTATCTCGACCTCGACGGCTTCAAACCGATCAACGACCAGTTCGGTCACGAGGCTGGAGATCGTATGCTTATTGAAATCGCACGTCGACTGGAGACGATATCACGTGCCGAGGATACCGTCGCCCGCTTGGGCGGAGATGAATTCGTGCTGTTGTGGAACAATATAGGCAGTCAATCCAATTGCGCTATGGCTCTGAACCGCGTACTGATGAAAGTATCCAGTCCAATGCAGTTAGAGAATCAACCTGTATCAGTCACAGCCAGTATCGGTGTAACCCTCTACCCGGATGATAATGTGGATGCGGATAGCCTGCTACGCCATGCGGACCATGCTATGTATACAGCAAAACAGCTAGGCAAGAACCGCTACCAGATCTTTGACGCACGTCTGGAACGGCACATATCTGCACGGATTGAATTGATGGAAAAAATAGACCACGGATTGGACTGCGGCCAGTTTGAGCTCTATTACCAACCCAAAGTGGACTATACAACCTGTCAGGTGGTCGGTGTTGAAGCACTTCTACGTTGGAACGATCCGGTGCTCGGCTTGGTAGGTCCCAAGGAGTTTCTCTCGCTGATCGAAAACGATGTTCTGGCGTTCCGCATGGGATGCTGGGTGATGAAACAGGCAGTTCGTCAAGCAAAAATCTGGCACGAGCGGGGGATTACCCTGCCGATCAGCATCAATGTCTTCCCTTGCCACCTCAAGCACCACTCCTTTGTCGATGATCTGCGCAGTGCTATTGCATCGAACTGGCCGCAGATGCCGAGAAGTCAACTGATGATAGAGATTGTAGAAACTGACGACTTAGAGGAGCTTGAACCTATCGAACAGGTTATCAGAGAGTGCGTGGCGATGGGAATCAGCTTCTCCCTGGACGACTTTGGCACTGGTTACTCTTCACTTGTCTACCTGCGTCGATTAAGTATCCAAGAGCTGAAGATCGACCAATCTTTTGTGCGCGACATGCTTGAAGACCCTGATGATGAGGCAATCGTCGTCGGTGTAATCAGCCTAGGCCGGGCTTTTGGGCTACGAGTAGTCGCTGAAGGTGTTGAAACCTTAGAGCAGGCCCAGTACCTGACAAATCTCGACTGCCCCATCGTCCAGGGTAATGGGCTGGGAAAACCCATGCCTGCACACACATTAGAGCAATGGTATACAGCATTCACTAAGGAGTTGACAGAATGCCACAAATAGCGGGATTGCAGGCAATTGAGTGGAAGGAGGCGATTACCACTGGCATCGATGTCATCGACAATGAACACCACTACCTTCTAGAAATCCTGCAAGAGATAAATGAAAAACTGTTGGTAGATGACAGCGACCTTTTATTGGAGCAAGCGATCAAAAATCTACTCTGTTACGCTCTAATGCATTTTGAAACCGAAGAAGCGCTGATGCAGCGCTATAGCTATGCGGCAGCCTATCCCGATGAAGCACAGGATCATATTATCCAGCATCGGAAATTTTCTCATCGGATTGTCACTGTGCACGATCAACTGCGAGAGGGACAAAAGATTTCACGTATTGAGATAGTGGGCTTTCTTAATAACTGGCTGCAGGATCACGTCTTCGACAGAGACAAATCGTTATGCATTTTTTTGGTACAAAAAATGGGTAAATGATTATCAAACAACACTCAATATCGATTGGCAAACAAAGATATTCATAACCAAACACAAAATCGTATAGCAAAAACCACCACTGACGGATGCCCTATGGTGATTTTTCGAATTAGAGCTTGTGAATTAAATATTAAATATTAGAATATCGATAGGTAACCCTATTAATATATATCATCTATTCTACTCAGGTGCGCATACCGATTAAGCGGCTTGTGCCGTCGTGCGCTATCGCATCAATTCCTCTGTTGCTTCATTGCCCAGTGTCTATCGTGGTAGCTGCAGAATTGCATCACAACCAGCGTCGTTCTTTTTTCATTACTTTCCAAAAAAGCTGTACTCTGTGGCAAGTATTGATGCAATAAGCCGTTGCAGCTTTAATTTAATAGGCTCTGTCATGAATGATATGGCCGCGCAAAGAAAAACGTAGCGCCCACAACTCCTTTTGTGTTTTCTGGCATGTTTATTGCGTATTTTATGATGGCGTCTCATACCGCCTTTTATGGTTGAAAGTTCTATTGCTGCTTCGGTCACCGCATCTGCGCTTTTTACCGGAGTAAAACGGTTAGCCTACTTGTAACCACCAACAGCTTGCATGATTCAAGTTATATATATTTAATTTTTATATATTTCAACAACATGTGATAGTTTTTTTATTTTGTCAATGCAAGACCCAATCAGGCTAAACCAGCAGATGTTTTTTACTCCAAACAAAGTCCCAGAAAGAAGTAATCACAACCAGACTGGCAAGCCAGACCATTTGCAGGCTGAGCCAACAGATACAAGGAATCAGTTATTTGCCTAACAGAAAAACAAGCTAGAACAAAGAGTATTTAATATAATTTATTACTGTTTATTTTCAGCAGGGAGAGAGTAGATTAGATAGCCTGATTACACGTCATATACCAAAAAACAGATGCATGAATTAGAAGTACCCGTATCTTAAATACTAATAGAAGCAGGGACATATGTATAATTTTGATGCCAAGTACTTAATCAACGCCTTAGCTATTCTCGTGTAATCTTTTTATATATTATTTCATAGTTGATATAAAAATTACTCATTCTGGCGAAGAAAGCATAGCCTCGGCCAGATGAGATAATTCTTTATATATGAAGAATAATTTACATCACTGATTTATGTGATTGAGTTCTCACTCCTAAGATAGTTTTCCTAATCTTCCTCTAAATGTTCAATTTAGCCCAAATTTACAATTGTAAATTACAAACCATTAAAGTTAGTATTCGGGTTAATGACATAGTTCAATTTAAAGATTGTATTTTTTAGGATATGAAGTGAAAAACTAGACGCTAAATATTCAGGTATGTTCATAGCGACTGCTGATACCTTCTGAATAATATATCTATCATGGGTAGTTGCAGGTGATAAAGCGATTCTAGACCATTACTGTGTAGTAAATCTCAACAACACAGTAAATATTAGGATGCAATTTCAAGTAACAGCAGTATCCGTTAAGACTCAAAAGTATCTGTCAGGATCGGAATATACTGAGCATCTTTTGAGCAGACAATACAGACCACCTGAATCAAGTTGTTATTTGATTAGGTATTTACAAAGGATTGAACAACCAAGAAGGATCTTACTGGAAGTCACTGGACTGGATGACAATTGGATAGATGACGCTTTCAAGAAAGATTTTTCATTGGTGCCTTGTTTCACTTACTGTATTTGTTTATACAACCATATGCCAAGCAACTGAAATCAATGTTGCCTTGGAACAGCACGACAGCTATTTAAGACCCGCGAGGTCTTTTTCAGCTGTTCTGGTTGAATACAACAAGCACAACGAACAAACCAAGCACAAAACCAAGCTAACACTTAGCGAATATGGTATGCGATCTGAAGCCCTGAATGCTGAAGATAGTGTACAGCATATGGTTTTCATACAAGATTACGCCTCATCACGTAGGTGGCTGGTAAACACAACTAGAGCTTGTTATAGCGAACTACCTGAAGATAAGGGTACCGATGAAAAAGCCAGTAGTGTTAAACACACCACTTCAACGCCAAGTATTTTATCTATTAGGCCCTGCAATAACAGTAAGGCAAAAAAATTATCTGCAAGAGAAATAAATAATACTGAATTAAGCGTTTGGAAGTGCACAGATCAACAAGGTCTTACTTACATTCAACATTTCAGTACATTGCTAGGCCTTGTTGTTCGTCAAGAAAGCCAAGAAGGGCAAATAGGTGAGCTAGTAAATATTTCCCTGAACAGCCCAGAGCCTCAATACTTCAAGCCATCGGATAAGTGGCGAGAAGTTACTTTGGAAGAATTCATCACTGGAAGAGCTGTGTTGCCTAGCTATGAAGATTAGCCTGTCAATATAGTTTAGAGGGTGAGAATACTAAGGATCAGAGATGATCTAATTACATTATAACGTTTTTAAGAAGAGCCATATCAGTGCATAAGCACAAGATGGGAAAAGTAATCTGTACACTAAGGAGCTATATAAATGTTAGTTAAATCTGGAAAGCAAGTATCTCGTCGTTCTCATTTTGGTCAAGGTATGACTGAGTACATCATTATTGTAGCTGTTATTGCTGTCGCAGCTATTGGAGCCTTCGGCTATTTCGGTCAGATTGTTGAAAATCAAATCTCAGGTTTAGGATCTGAGCTTGGCGGAGGTAGTGGTGCGGATGCTCGTGCTAACTCAACAACACTCGGTGAAACCGCGAAAACACAAGCTGCAGGTTCTGCAAACAGCATGGGTAACTATGATGCTAATGATGCTACAAACTAAAGAGTAGCTTTTACAACAGGTTATTTACCTGTTTGTGCTTATGATAAGGAGGCCTGACTTTACCAATGGATAAGAGGTAAAGTCAGGCCACAAAATGGAAAGTAATTATGCCCAGATTGACACGTAGAAAACAAAAAGGACAGGCACTCCCATTGGGAATTGCGTTACTTGTATCATCTGTCCTCTTTACGATTGTCTTATACAACACAGGACAAACTGCATCTGAAAAATCTCGTCTAACGAATACAGCAGATGCAGCAACATACAGTGGGTTAATCTGGCAAGCTCGCGCATTAAATTTCCAAGCCTATACAAATCGCGCAATGGTCGCGAATCATGTATCTATTGGGCAGATGGTAAGTTTAACTTCCTGGACAAAGTACGCATATATTCTTGCAAGAAATATTGATTATATAGGTCGCTGGTTTCCAATTGTTGCCGGTATTACAGGTGCTGCTAAAGAGTTCACTGAAGGTTTAGATGATGTAATGGTAACAATTGCAGAAGTTTTTATTCCTGTAGTTGATAATGTTAATGCCGTATTGACTCAATCACAAAGAGCAGTCTACCTGGCAAGCTTTGCTGCAACACCTGGCATCGTCAGTGAAGTTGTACAGAAGAATGACAATCGCTACAACGCAACCTCAGCTTATGCATTAGTAGGCATGGGTGAAAATGCAGTTGATTGGAATAACTTTTCGAATAGATATGATGACGACGAAAGTCTGTTAAGAAAAGCAGATGTTGTTAATCGCTCTAAAGACGAATTCACACGCAATCGAAATTTTAGTGGAGGCCGAATCAATCTGGGAGTCGTGAAAGTCTGGTTAAAAAAAGAAGGTGAATCAAGGCTTGTTTCTGAAGATTCCTCTACTTCCACAAACAATTGGCTAAACAATAACAATAGCAGTGAAAGCAATCTTGAATGGGAGTGGAAAGGTAAGGATTCATACTCATTCCATATTAAAGTATTACATTGGGATGGATGGGATCACGATGAAGTTCCGCTAGGCTGGGGTTCGAGATATGTCAATGGAGACTTCGAATGTGACGAAACTGCCAATCAAAGCAGATGGTGGTGGTTCGGCTCAGGTTGTACAAGATATTTGAATGAAAACAGAAGAGGTGAAATGCTTGCGGATACGGAAAACGAAGAACTTGATGTGGATTACGAGGGTATACGTGCATATTATGACCTCTCTGATTTAAGTCAAGAAAACAAAGATCCACGCCTCGCATTACGCATTCAAGTTGAGCTTCCAGAAAATGAAGTCAGAACTGCATCAAAAATTGATGGTATAGGTTCATCCTCTACGCCAAATAGCACATCAGGAAATGGACTCGGTCAAGGTGTGTTTGGAACCGAAGACAGAATGGCTAGCGGTGGTATGGCAGCAATATCAAGTGGTGAGTTATTTTTTCATCCACCAGATGACTATTTGCCATCAAATAGAAGAGGTCGATATGAGATAGCCAGTCTTTTTAGTCCATATTGGGAAGTTCGTTTGACTAAAACCCCTGTACAACGCCGTTTCATGGCATGGGCTTTACGTGATACAGCACTGCTCACTCAGGGCGCATCAGGCATTGTTGATGGTGTAGACAGGTTTATCAGTGATAAAACAGAAGAATTAGAGCGACTATATCAGTTAGTTGCAGAACTGGAAGATCAGATAGATAACACAACTGATAACGCACTTCGCACCCAATTAGAGAACAGACTGAATTCAACTAACTCAGAAATCGTTCAACTTGAATCTATTAACGTAGATACATCTCAAGTAGCAACTGGTCTAAATCAAGGCATGGCTCAAGGTATGACTAGCATATCTAACACGAATATTAGTAGCTACCAACAAATGCTAAATAATTATGCTGGTCAACAAAGTCAATCGATAGCTGATGATTTTCAAAATCAAATCGTTGATCAAGTAACTGATCAAATGCAAGAGTCTTTAGAAAATGCTATGGAAAATGCAGTTGAAAACGCTCTATCTTCAATGCTATGAGCAAATTAAAGTAATTTTAATTTAATCAGATAGCGATTATTTAAAAGCAAATCATTTTGATGTTTCAAAGGGATTAGTTATGAATCATTCACATACTAGTAATATATTCAAACAAAATGGTAATGCTAGCGTTGAAACCATTCTATTCGCAACCGTAATGGTTCCGTTACTCGGCGGTCTACCTTTACTGGGTAAAATATCGGACATAAACAATACTACGACACAAACAAGTCGTTATCTGGCATGGGAACAGACCATAGCTGGCCCGATATACAAAACACCAGATCAATTACAGACAGAAATTAATAATCGCTTTTTTGCCAAGCCTGACTTACTTATTAAAACGAATAGAGAAGCTTTGACTGGTGATGAGTATCAGAATCCAATGTGGACTAGCTATGGTTATGACGAGAACAATGATGTTAATCGTATGGTTGGACAAGGTGGTGTAACACGCCCTCAGATTACAAATCAAAATCCAGACAGTATTGCTGGAACTCTTTCTTCCGGTATAAAAACCATTGGAAGAACCATGTCTTCATTTAGTGGAGGCGATTGGGATATTGAAGGTAAAGGCCTATACACAGCTTCCGTATCCGTAGATATCGCTAGTAATAAATATTTAAATTCTGGTGTTGATTGTAACAATCAAGAAAGTGAAAACATATCGTCATGTATTATTAAATCTAATACTATTTTTGTTGACAGTTGGAATGCTAGAAATGCATCTCAAGCAGCAGATAGAGCACGGACATTTGTACCTGCAGGATCACTTGAAGAAGTAGGTAATGCAATAGCTTATGTGGGTTATATCCCATTTTTCCAAGATATTAGGGGATTACGATCTGATAGTAATGGAGGATTTGGCTATGTAAACGCTAATGTCTTGCCAATGGATCGATACAGTGAAGATTAGTTAGATGATATATTCACTTAATATTTCTAAATATTTATCTATTCCTATAGTCTACATAAGTCTTGTATCTACATGTACTGCATTTGATATCTCAGATGTAGCAGATCCTCCTAACGCTAAAGTTACATATGTTGGTGATGTGATCCAAAACGGGTTACCGCTTCAAATGAAACAATTTTCCGTTGAACAACCAATTTCCGAAGTATTTAACTTTTACAAACAACGTTGGTCTGACATAGGTGCTCGCCAGGATAACGTTCCTGATTTCATAGAAAAGGTTGTGGGTGAATGGCGTATTTTAAGCAAAATTGAAGGCCACTCTAGCGTTGTTGTTCAGGCTAGAATTAGAAAGATTGGTGTAACAGAAGGCTTTATTTCTGTAAGTGATATGTCTGAAAAAAAAGAGGTTAATGAAATCACAACCTCATTTCCCCGACTAACTGATAGTGAGATATTGTCGAGTACAGAATCACAAGATAGTGGCCGAATAGCAACTACTCTTATGATAACAAATAAATATTCTATCGATGAGAATAACAACTACTATCGTTCAAACATGAGTGAAAAGGGTTGGTACTACACAAATGGAGAAATACGTAACAATGTCGCCATGCTTCATTTCACTAAAGAAAATCAGCAATGTGAAATTGCTATTTCTGAAAGAAATGGAAAAACATTAATTTTTTCTAATGTTGTACAATTAAATGAAGACAGTTAACAAATACTTTTTCTCTAAAAATCAGTCTGGACATGTAACAGTTGAGTGGGTTTTGGTTACATTAATCCTAATCCTTATACTATTTGCTCCAATATCTAATGATAATCAATCTGTGATGAGTATGTTAATGGAATCAATTAGAGATTTTGACCGTAACAGGTCTTTGCTTTATTCCTTGCCATAATTGATATATCAAACTACTGAGTAATTTAATGAACACCAATGTAAGTAAAGTTGGCACGCAACAAAAGCGTGTTGGTAGTAAGTTCATCAACAAAAATATTGTCATGTTGATATTATCACTGATAGTAGGTGTTTTCGGTGTCTATCTAGCGAAAGGTTTTATTGAAAACAAAGTAAATTACTACAAAAGCCAACTAGAGAAGACTGAAGAAATGGTATCTGTTGTTGTACCAAATAGAAATATACCCAGGGGTACAATAGTATCAATAAGTGACTTCTCTATACGTGAAATACCAAAAAAATATGCGCATCATAATGTTGTTACAGAATCAACCTTTAACACAGCTGCTGGTCAAAGAGTTAGTTTTGATGTAACCAAAGGTAAATCATTGTTATGGGCACACCTTGAAGGTGGATTAATGCCTACATTTTCTGGAAAACTTGAAGAAGGTAAGCGTGCCCTTGCGTTTACTGTAGACAAAATCAATTCTATTTCTGGTTTTTTGCAACCTAAGGACAAGATTGATTTACTTCTAGAATATAACAACGAGGTATTACCAATTATTCAAAATCTCCTTGTTCTTGCTACTGGCGTAAGAACTCATATAGATAAAACTGGAAGATTATCTGAAGATGCATTCCGTACGATTACTGTCGAGGTAACTCCTGAAATTGCTGAAAAAATTACTTTAGCAAAAAGCGTCGGCAAAATAACAGCAATTTTAAAATCACCACAGGACGAACAATCTTTCAAAGATACGCCTATGACTATCGCTCAATTACTTAACAAACCAAAACCAAAAGTAAGAAAACGAAAGCGTCAGATAGTAAAAAAAGAAGGCATTGAGTTTATAATCGGCGGAACAAGAAATTAAACGATCCTGTATAGAAGGTAATACCAAGTGTTAAAAAGAATTTATGCATTCAATTTTGCAATGCTGTTAATACTATTTTCAAATGTTGTCATAGCTGAAAATATTGATATGTTTGTCGGTGAAATTAAGATCATTGGTAGAGTCAACGTTGATAGAGTAGCTCTTGGACGTGGTGATATATTAAAAGTCGAAATACTAAAAACAAAAGAACTTTTAATTATCGCGGAAAGCGCTGGTAGTACATTTTTAAGATTATGGAATAAGGATGGTAGTTATTTTGAATACAATATAAGAGTAACTAAAGACGATCCTGAGAAAAGAGTGCGCATGGACAGTATGATTCGAATTAAGGTAAAAATGGTTGAATTCAGAAAGAGCGCTCTATCAAAGTTAGGTATTGATTGGTCACAAGCATTTGGTGGACCAACCTTTTCAACTGTCGGTGACTTTGTCACAAACTCATTATACAGACCCGCACAAGCAACAATTGATGGAGCAACATTACCATTAGCTGTTAAACCCTTTTCGTCCTATTTTGGTATTGCATCTACACTGACCTCAACAATCAACTTACTCGCTTCAGATGGCGATGCAGTAGTTTTGTCTGAACCTGTTTTAACATGTGTCAATGGTGGTTCAGCTAAGTTTATATCCGGAGGCGAATACCCGATACCTGTTACAGGAACTAATGGTAGTACCAGTGTTGAATTCAAACAATACGGTATAAAAATGGATATATCACCAAAAGCAAACACAAAAGATCAAATATATACAACAATTAAGGCCGAAGTAAGTGAGATTGATAAATCAACTACAGTACTCGGTGTTCCTGGAATATTAAAAAATGAAACTGAAACTATAGTTAATGTCCAATCAGGTCAAACTATTGTAATTTCAGGCTTACTAAAAGCAAAACAAGGAAGAGGAACCAGTAAAGTTCCTGGGTTGGGAGATATACCTTTAGTTGGTGGATTATTTGGCACAGATGATTTACAGAATGAAATGTCTGAAATGGTCGTATTTTTAACACCTGAAATAGTTGATGTAGAAGATACATATGATGCTCAGGCAAAACGAATGGCTACTATCAGAGAACGTTCAGTTAAAGAGATTACAGAACATCTCGAATTTAGTATTTTGGATTGATTGATGTTTGATATTATATACCAACAGGGAAGAAAACGAAGAGCACGTCATTCAATTAAAGGTGATCGTTGTGTTATTGGTAGTGCACGTCATAGTGATCTTGTGTTGAAACATCGTCACATTACCAAAAAGCATGCAGCAATTTATTCAGAAAATAACCAAGTACATATAGAAGACCTGGGAAGTATGACAGGCACATGGGTTAACCGTGAGCGCATAATCAATTATGGACCACTCAGTGAACATGACGAAATAACAATAGGTGATGTAAGTATAAAAGTAGAGATACAGCAGTTACGTGAGTCAAATATACAGAGTGTAACTTCATCTACGATTAAAACACCTGACTCACAAAAAGAAGTCGATATCATATCTGATATAGATATTAGAGAGCACACCCAAAAGAATGAAGCAATTATTTATTGGACTAAGAACATACATGACCAATTAATTTCTGAAATGGATTTAAGACGTAAAGATGTGCACAGCATGTCTGATGGTCAATTAAGAATAGAAGCTGAAGCACTACTTGATCAAATTCTAAACAGAATAAAAAGTGATCTTCCGTCTGACATTAATATCTCTAAATTACGTGTAGATGTACTCAATGAGGCTGTAGGTTTAGGTCCATTAGAAACATTTCTAGATGATGACACTATCACAGAAATAATGGTTAACAATCATCAAGAAATTTTTGTCGAACGATCTGGAAAATTAGTAAATAGTGGTGAATCTTTTAGTGGTGACCAAGCTGTTCTCTCCGTAATAGAGAGAATTATTACCCCTCTTGGTCGAAGAATTGACGAAAGTAGTCCGATGGTTGACGCTCGCCTCAAAGATGGTTCACGAGTTAATGCAATAATTCCACCACTTGCCATAAAAGGGCCGAGCCTGACAATCAGGAAATTCGCAAAAGAACGACTAACATTTGATGATATTGTTAATTACGGATCTGTTAGTCAAGATATGGTTGACTTTTTAAAAGTATGTGTCGAACAGAGAAAGAATATAATCGTTTCAGGTGGCACAGGTTCAGGTAAAACTACCTTATTAAATGTACTTTCTAACTTTATCCCAAAAAATGAACGCATTATAACTGTTGAAGACGCCGCAGAATTAAAACTTAACCAACCTAACTTGGTCTCTTTAGAGGCAAGGCCTGCTAATTTAGAAGGACGCGGTTCTATTACTATACGTGAATTAGTTAAAAACACTTTACGAATGAGGCCTGATAGAATTGTAGTCGGTGAGTGTCGTGGAGGTGAAGCTCTAGATATGCTTCAAGCTATGAATACAGGCCATGATGGCTCACTAACTACAGCTCACGCTAATACACCAAGAGATGCTCTCTCACGACTTGAGGTTATGGTTTTAATGGCAGGTATGGATCTACCTGTTACAGCAATCCGAGAACAAGTTGCATCAGCAGTACACATTATCGTTCAGCAAACCCGCTACTCATGTGGTTCTAGAAAAATATCAAAAATCACTGAAGTTACTGGTATTGAAGGTAGCACAATACAATTACAGGATATTTTTGAATATAAACAACACGGAGTTGACGAAAACGGAAAAATAAGAGGTGAATTTCAATCAACCGGTTTTATCCCTTCATTCTATGAAGAATTGAAAACTATAGGAATAGAAGTAGATCTTTCTATTTTTGGCAATAGTCTGGATGAATTCAGCTGATGGATATTTATCTGATACTCGCTATTGTATTTGTAAGTGTAAGCCTCGCAATCTGGCAGTTTATGTCTTTTAGTATGCGTGGTTTTGAACGTTATCAATCTACCTTTACAGAAAGGACTGAGAGTAAATTAGAAAATTTATTCTTATTTGTAGATACCAAAAAAGTTTTTTTATTCAATATACTTCTTCTACTTGCACTGCCAGTTGTCACTTATCTTCTTACAGATTCTGTTTTCTACTTATTAATTGCAATTGCAAGTCTACTATTTTTACCAAAATTTCTACTATATCGCCTTGAATCAAAGAGAAAAAACCAGTTTATACAATCTTTACCTGATGCTTTAACACAAATTGCAAGTGGTATGAGTGCAGGACAGACTTTCTCATCCGCCTTGGAAACGATGGTACAAGAAACAAGAGGCCCAATCAGTCAAGAATTTTCTCTGGTAATACGTGAACAAAGGTTAGGCATGTCATTAGCAGAAGCTATGGAGAATTTAGGCGAGAGAGTACAAGCTGAAGAGCTTGATCTGGTTGTCACTGCCACGCAAATATCTAATGAAGTTGGTGGTAATTTATCTGAAATATTCAAGCGACTGTCATCTGCTTTAAGACGAAAACTAGAAATGGAAGGTAAAATTAAAGCACTAACTTCGCAAGGTATTCTTCAAGGTTGGGTTGTCGGTATGTTACCTGTTTTAATCATAATAGCACTCTATTTTGTTGATCGAGATAATATCGCACCAATTTTTTCTAATCTCCTTGGCTGGATATTTTTAGGTATTATCTTTATCAATGAGATTATTGGCGGACTGATGATAAGAAAAATCGTCAGTATTGATATTTAAACTACCAAATTAGAAAGCAGCAACATAATGGATCTACTCATAATTAGCATCATTTTTGGTATTCTCCTAGCGACTCTATTCTGGAATGTCTATAGGTTTTTTGCTGCTGTACCAGATGAAGATCGTTCATACCTCGATCGCCCCCCAGTAGGCTTTAGGTTAACTTGGCCTGTTATAAATGCTTTTGTACACTATTTTGGTCATTTCATCACACAAAACTATCGTATTGTTACATTGCTTAGACTAAGAAAGGCAGGACTTGAGTATATGTTAAGTCCCGACCAGTTCTTTGGTGGAAAAATAGTAGCTGCAATTACTGGCATTATGTTTGTCTACCTCATACTTTTCATGTTAGATACTAATAGCTGGACTTTTTTATTTCTTGGGTTAATTGGCGGCTTTTATTATCCTGAATTATGGTTACGTGAGGCAACAATGCTGCGTAACAAAAGAGTCTTTAGAGACCTCCCCTTCTATCTTGATATTATTATCCTCTCTGTTGAAGCAGGTACAAATTTTACTGGAGGACTCCAGCAAGCAATCACTAAAGCAGCAGATGGACCACTGAGACAGGAATTCAGTCGCGTAATCAGAGATATTCGGTCTGGTAAACCTCGTGCAGAAGCTTTACGTGACATGTCAGATAGAATCGATAATGAGAGTATACGAAGTGTTGTTAGCAGCATCATACAAGCAGAGAAAACAGGTTCAAGTCTAGGCCCAGTTCTTAAAGCACAAGCTGATCAACTAAGAACTGCAAGATTTCAAAAAGCTGAAAAGATGGCGATGGAGGCACCAGTAAAATTACTTGGTCCACTGGTAATGTTTATTTTTCCTAACACGTTTTTAATAATTATTTTCGTAATCATCAGCAGCGCCATTCAAAAAGGCGTACTAACCTGGCCTGTTTTTAAGCCTCTTGTATGGGCATTTAATTGGCCTGGATAATTTTTAATTCACATTGGAGAAGTCGCCTTTCAATGAATATAAAACAACTCATGACCATTTTTGTTATCACAGTAGCAATATCAGCTTGTAATAGCAGTAATGATCAAATTCCACCAAATAGTCAGATTACTGTTTCACCCTCTTCATATACATGGACGGTTACAGAATATCTCGATGATATTGGTCAGTGTATTTACTTTACAGACGTCTATCAGGACACAGTTGTGCAAATCTCTGTTCTCGACAGTAATGAACGCCCAATAGGTGAAGTTGATATATCAATGTATTTGTCACCATCAAATAGCACATCACCAGTTGAATTTGATAATGAATATGTCTTTTACCTTTATGATGATTTTAACGGCAATGGCGTTGTAGATCATCCTCAGGAACTTGTAAGCAGTACTGGTGATTCGATTTTATATGATACACAAACTGAAAAGTATCACGGCACTAAATCGATGATTATTCGTACAAATACATCTTGTGGTGGATATAGGGCGACACTTAACGTATATGCTGGTACTGCTTATGGCTCGATGGAAATCAGCACAGAAGCGTCTGATGAAAATGAATAGTTAAAGTTTTAACATATCTAGAAAAATCTAAATAGAACATGAAAATAGTAAACATACAATTAAATCAACCAACTTCAAATAAGGAAAGTAGTCCATATTTCAAAGTTAAGTTGGCAAAAAGCTTCATTGCACGCCTAAGAGGATTATTAGCCAGTAAACGTTTAGGTAGCATGGAAGGCCTTTTACTATTCAACTGTTCTTCAATTCATACTTTTGGCATGCACTATCCTCTCGATATTGTTTTTTTAGATAGGAGCGGCAAAGTATTAAAATGTAAGGAGTGCGTTAAACCATTCCGCACTGCTTCATCACGAAACGCATACTACACACTCGAGTTGAATAACGGCACTATTAAATCACAGGGTATTGCAGTAAATGATCATTTTAATTGGCAAGGTATGAGTTTTTAATCATGTATAAGAATGCATTAATCATAATTATTATAACTATGTCTTTGGGTGCATGTAGCACTACTGCCAAAACAAAATCCATTACACTTTTAGAAATGGCAGACAAGGCATATGAACAAGGTAGATGGGCTGAAGCCGAACAACATTATCTAGCCATAACAAAAGCAGTCCCTACAGATTTTTATGCCTGGTTTAGACTAGGTAATACACGCTTACAACAAGGCAACTTAGAGTCTGCGATTCATGCTTATCAGTTATCGATACAACGAGACCAAAACCAAGCAAAGACTCATCATAATCTCGCTGAATCATATTTAATATTAGCTTATTTATCATTACAGCGCGCTTACGACCTTTCTGCTGACAATAGCTATGATCGAAAGGTTATTGTGCAAAAGCGGAAAAAACTCCATCCAATTATTTATAAACGGATAAAGGATCTGCCATCACCGGCACAGCGATTTATACGTTATTAGTAATAAAAAAAGGCACGACAAGGAAATATAGGAGAATTCAATGATTAATGTATGGAGCTTAGCGAAGCGGTTTAGTCGTGTCAAAAGGATCCGGCAACATGGCGCAGCCATGACAGAATTACTGGTTTCATTACCTGCCCTACTCCTATTAGGTTTAGGCGGATTGCAAACCGCACTTATCTATGATGCAAAAACAACCATCAACTATGCTACATTTGAAGCTGCTCGCGCAGGGGCAGTAGGACATGCACAAAGTAGTGCTATCAAATCAGAACTTGGCCTCAGACTTGCCCCTCTCTATGGTGGTGATGGCACCCCTAGAAAAGCTATTGCAGCAATTACCCGCTCAAGTCTTGAGGTTCAAGATCCTAGATTCACAAAAATTGAGATTATAAACCCTACCGTAGAAGCGTTTGACGATTATGGTAGAGATATCGTAGACCCACGTACAAACCAAACGCATTTTGGTATACCAAATAGCCACTTACGTTGGCGTGACCAATCAGTAAATTCAAATAGCGGTGTTAATGTTCAAGACGCTAACCTATTGAAGATAAAAACCACTTTTGGATATGAGCTAAAGGTGCCACTGATGGACCGCGTAATTCCTGCGATTATGCGTCAATTCGATCCAGATAATAGTCAATTTTACAATTCACGCCGCATTCCTATTACCTCTGTTGCAACTGTACGTATGCAATCCGATGCGTGGAGAGATAACAACAATATTCATTCAACCGAAGAACCAGGTGGTGGCACTCCTGCAACAGGTAATACTGGTGAAGGTTCATCTACTGACAGCAATGATACAGGATCTGACAATTCAGATAGTAATAATGAGAACAGTTCTGGAACGGACAATACTGGAGACACAAATTCAGGAGATGCTGGTAATAACTTCAACGACGATCAGAATACAAATAGCGACAATCCAATGGATTCTGTCGAATGTGAATCCAATAGCCCTGAAGATGATAATCAGGGAGCTAGTGATGAAGATCAAGGCTTTTGGGGTGACCTATGGGATGGTGTAAAAGATGGATTGGTAGAAGGTTATGAGTTCGTCAAAGGTTTCTGGGCTGGAATAAAAGACCAAATTGGAGATCTCGTAAACATTGTACTACATCCTATCGACACAGCTGCTGGTTTGATTGAGCTTGGTAAGGCTTTCTACAATGATCCAGTAGGCACTGCTCAAATGATTGGTGAAGCCCTTGGCGAGGACTGGAGCAAACTTGTAAATTGTGGCGCTTACGATAGAGGTAGGATCATTGGCAACTATGTAAGTCCTGCATTTATGATGAAGCTAGCTACAAAACTTAGTAGGTTTGGTGATCTAGCACAAGCTTTAAGACGTGTTAAAGAAGATATGCCATGCGCCAGCTTTTCATCTGGCACTCAAATACAGACATCACTTGGTCTTAAACCAATCGAAAGTGTATTAAAGGGTAATCTAGTTGCTTCACGGGATGAATACTCATACCTTGATACTGACCAATCCGTGACAAATACCTTTAGTAGGTTCGTTGATCATTATCGTCTACTTGTAACTGACCAAGAAACAATAAAAATAACTGATACCCACCCACTATGGGTACAGGGAGTTGGTTGGGTAGAAACTAAAGATATTGAACGAGGGAGTGTAATTGCTACTGGCACTAGTGATGCAAGGGTGCTCAGCAACACAAGGATTAATAGCACTCTAAAAGTACATAATTTTAGCGTAGCTAATACTGAAAGTTATTTCGTTGGAAATAGTTTAATCTGGGCACATAATGCAACAATTAGGTGCATTTCTGGAAATTTAAATCATTCATCTACAAGATTAAGAAATCAAATGAATGATATGGGTATTAATATTCCTGATGGCTACTCAGCTCATCACGCAATATCAGGTTCAGTTGCCCAGCAATCTGATGCTCTTCAATATGCCGCAAAAAATTTAGGATATGACATTGATAACCCTCTAAATGGTATAGCATTACCACGGACACAAGCAGCAATCGATGATATGTTAGCGAACGGACCACCGTACCTACCTGTTCACACTGGTGGCCACACTGATGAGTATTATAGCTATGTCAAAGCAAAACTTGATGATCTAGACGCTGAATGGGCCAGTGGTGAAATGACTGAACAGGAATTATTCGATAGGGTTTATTCAATCCAATCTGAAATCACAGATGATTTAACAAACTGTCGTATATATTGTCAGGCGGCAGATCCAAACAGAGGCTAACTGATCTATGTACTACCAGCTTCATGTAAATCCAGTCAGTTGTGGGGATTTCTGTAATGCTTTTTCTGTTCACCGAACTGATTATGATGTGGACAACTATAGAGCCATATCACAATTACTTGTAAAGGATCAACCTCTAACAGATTCAGCTGTTGAATATATCAAACAATTCTTTTCTATATATTGTGATCCTAAGTGCCAGTCACTACCTATGGCAGATTACTACGAAATAGGTACTGCCAAAATAATCTCAGAAAAATTAAAAAATATGCTGCTGGCTATAGGAGTTAATTGTCAATACGTACCAATAACAACGCTGGATGATTCCAACAATAATTATGGGACATTCTATTTAGCGCATTTTCGCCCTATTTTAGATTGCTTTGATTATGATAAATCACAATATACATTGGTTGAACGTAAATCAGGAAAAAGACCAACAAGCCTTAAACTTCTCGAAATCAATAACTCTATAATAAAAAAAGATTCATCACTTTTCCGAATCAAATACTTTGAAAATAGAATTATTGTAAATGATAGTATATATGATTTGATCAATGATTCTGATATCCGTGGCATTCTTTTTCTTCCATTACCAGTTCATGAATTTGATTCAGCTAAATTAATACATCAATTAGAAATTGATTGCTCAAAGAAGGATAAGTAGAAAATATGAATACCTATTTAATCGGAAATCTTCTCGGTCGCCTTGTTATCAGTTACTTCATAACTTGGCTAATTATATTCTTCTTCAGTAGCTTTAAATGGCGCGAAACATTTTCTAATAGTCTCAAGTGGTATGGATTAGTTCTTTTGATCTTTATATTTCTTTTAGGATTAGGTGCAGGAATGATCCAGAGATAGCAACTATGAATCGTTATATAAGAGTCACCAAATCAAGATTCTTTTTTACTTTAGTTTCTCTTTTGTTTTTTATTGGTGTTGCTGTTGCGGAACAATCAAAACGCCCAATGAAAAAAAACCTACTTCATGAGCTAGGTCTCGAAGTATGGACGGAATTTGATCCACTCTGGATAACAGACATAAAATATCGTGGAAAAAAGCCAATTTTTACAGCCCAATCGCCACCCAAGGTATACCCTCCTGCTGCAATGTCAATCGTATCATTTCCTGGCATGGCATTAAATCCTAATGAGCTATATGAAGTAGCAACAACTGCAATTAAAACTGGCGCTAAGAACTATCAAGTTTCTGATCAAGATATATCGAAAATGGAGCCAACATTATCTAGCTATGGCGAACTTAAAGGCTATGAACTGAATTACCGGGGAACTGCAAATGGTGTTGCGATTGATGTAAAGGTCTTTGTTGGTCATAAATCGGGAAACGGGCCTATCATGATGCAGATATACACACTTAGGGATAAACTCCCTCACCTCAAAGAACAAATTCGTAGAAGCTGGAGTAATATCAGTTATCTAAAATAGCTATCTTTGGAAGATTCAACTTTAAAGTGCATCACGACTTATCCAAAAGCTCATCAAGCCGGCAGACAGGCATCTCGTTCCTAATCTAGTGAATTCAATTTGTTAGTGCAACTCATATAGGGCTGGTCTGAGGAGTACAATGAGATATAAAAAGTAACTACTCAGACTTTTTTTCACTGTCGTTAAGTAAATCTGATCTTCCCCACCAAACGCCTTCAATATTTCATAGTTTAGATGTCAACATTTGTAGCATTTTAAAACCAGGTGATTTTTCCTTTAGAAATAATGTAGAATATAAGAAAATTTTAAAATACCAAAGAAATAGACCCGGTCCACGAGCTGTTCAGTGGCCAGTCCACTGACAGGAGTGAACGTCATGTTTACCAAAAGCCCGCTCGTTACAATTATGTTCAGCATTGCGGTCTCAGCCGCCCCAGCAACCCTCCTTGCCGAAACTACCTCTGAATCAGAATACCAGCCGACTTCAACTTCCAACCGCTTTCAAACCCCCGAGTGGATCAAGTTGCGTCGAACCGAGATGGATGCGTTGCGTGAAAAGTTTGCCTCAGAACGAGACCCCAGGATGTTTCGTCAAATGCCCAACATGAAGCCATATCAGGCTCCTCAAGTTCCAGATTGGATCGCTGATCGTCGCTCTCAAATGCCGACTACACCCCAGATACCTGCTTTTAAGACACCCGACTGGGTAGTTAAGCGTCAAGCACAACAACAATCCATGCCGCAAATGCCTGTTTTTGAGACACCCGAGTGGGTAGTTAAGCGTCGAGCACAACATCAATCCATGCCGCAAATGCCTGCTTTTGAGACACCCGAGTGGGTAGTTAAGCGTCAAGCACAACAACAATCCATGCCGCAGATGCCTGCTTTTGAGACACCCGAGTGGCTAGTTGAGCGTCGAGCACAACATCAATCCATGCAGCAGATGCCTGCTTTTGAGACACCTGAGTGGGTAGTTAAACGTCGAGCACAACATCAATCCATGCAGCAGATGCCTGCTTTTGAGACTCCCGAGTGGGTAGTTAAACGTCGAGCGCAACATCAATCCATGCAGCAGATGCCTGCTTTTGAGACTCCCGAGTGGGTAGTTAAGCGTCAAGCGCAACATCAATCCATGCAGCAGATGCCTGCTTTTGAGACACCCGAATGGGTAGTTAAGCGTAGAGCGCAACATCAATCCATGCAGCAGATGCCTGCCTTTGAACGCCACCAACTACCTGAGTGGGTCAAAGAGAGGCGCGCCAAAATGGCAACGGCCCCCCGTACACAACCCGACTTTTGGCAACCAGACACTGCGCCCTATGCGGCTCCTGCTTCATCTCAGGCCGGCATACCCGTACATGGCTCACCAGTCTGGGGTGCACCCGCCCCATACTATGGCCGTCCATACTATAACAACGGTTGGGGAGGTTCAAATTGGGGACCTTTCGACGCCATGGGAGACATGTTTGGCGACATGGACATGGATTTCAGTATCAGCATGAAAGGCTCAGGGCGTGGCCATGGTTACGGAGATGGACGTGGCTATAACGGTTATGGTCATGGCCCTTACGCATGGCCAGCACCGCTCACCACTGATACCGCCACTCAGGTTGCTACTGCAGCCAATGCTGAACCAGCACCGATCGCTGACGAATCCCCAGTCAAAACCGATAGTGATGCAGATGGCGTGCTGGATGTTGCAGACATTTGTCCTGATTCTGCAGCCGGTGTCGTCGTTGATGGTTTAGGTTGTGAAGAGTCAGCATCCATCGTCTTGCGTGGTGTCAACTTCAAGACCGATTCCGATGAGTTGACCGATAGCTCTATTGAAATTCTTGATCGGGTAGCCAACACCCTGATTGCAAACCCAACTGTTGTGGTTGAGATTGCCGGTCATACCGACAGCGACGCTGATGAGGTATACAACAAGGATCTATCACAACGCCGAGCTGAGACGGTAATGGCCTATCTTACAGACAAAGGCGTTGTTGCCGACAATATGAGCGCCATGGGGTATGGTGAAGAGCAGCCAATTGCCTCAAATGAGACATCTGAAGGCAAAGCACAGAACCGACGTGTCGAACTTATCCGCAGTAAGTAAATAGTCTCGCAGGGGGCGTATTTCGCGCCTCCTGATCTAGACCCTAGCCAACAAGTTAAGGTGCTTCAGTACTTTGTGTGAACTTGGCTTGCTCGAGTAAAACTTTATACTTATAGCCAGAGCCTATATCAATATTATTCCGAACCACACCGCTAGCAGTTACCAGCTCTCCTGGTGAGACCATTTCATCTGAGGTAGCAATCAGCTTATCATTTGGCTTGGTACCCGTACCGTCCTGCAATGTAATCCAGTTCTTGCCCATGATATTTGGATTAACCTTAACAACCTTTGCTCGCAATTCCACGATTGTGTCCTTTAGTCTGGTTGCATTCTCCTGAATCCCAGCTATCGTCATACCGCCTGAGAGTGGATCAATATCACCAGGCTCTGGGGCTTTGACTGAAGCTGACTGAGGAGCCACCATAGCCCCTTCTGCCTCTCCTTTTCCAGCCACTGAGCTGTGAAGGCTATCCATATCCATGTCACCTACCCGGTTCGCCTTCTGTACAAAAATGATGGACTCAAAAGTTCTATCCAGGGTTTTACTGTAAAAGTCCTTCATCTCCATGCCACCTGAAAACTCAATCTCATCCCCGGCGACTATTGCCAGATGAGTGGTTGCAATCCAAATATTCTCTTGTTGGAGCTGCACATAGGTATAACTGCCTACATCGATGACATTTTTAACCGTACCCGTTCCTGTACCAACCTCATCAGCTGATGTCGCCAGGCTAGTAAACAGAAGAACTGCTGTCACGAATGATCTGAAGTTATACATAATTATCCCTTCAATAAGATTGAGCAAGGCTTATCCCGGAAACCTCTTGATAGGTCTTGGCCAAAAGATCTCAACGGTAGACTAATATTTGCTATGTTTTTATTCTGGTTGAGTGCAAATACCAAAGCAACGAGATATAGGCACACTGATAGTTCTGTAGCTATTCTATTATTATCTATTGTCACCGAATCCTCTGACATTGATTCGATACCATGCTGGGTTCCTGAGACGCAGGAGTTAAGCTACCATACACTTAAGCGTACTCGATCAGCACCTCTATTACAAAACAATAGCTGACATTTGAACCACCGGGAGGATAAAAGTGAGCCTTAAACCAAAAACTGGTTTTCCCAATCTTAGATATCAGCCAGAATTTTGTCTGACACCGATAATTATAATATTAGCATTGATTACATTAGTTTCTGGCTGCGCCTCTCGCGTTCCCTCTTCCAGCGAACAAGCTCAAGCAGAGAATTTCGTTTGGCCTGCACCACCAGCAAAACCGAGAATTCGCTACATTGGCTCACTTAAATCTTCTGAATCACTAACTGCTGAGAGTAAACAGAGTTTGCGTGACTGGTTCCTTGGAAAAAAAGAGGAGAAGCCCCTGGAATTAATCAAACCCTATGGTGTTCACAGTGACTCGCAAGGGCGAGTATATGTAGCCGATACAGGTATAGCAGGACTTGTGGTATTTGACCGCAAAAAACAAAATTTAACCTATTGGGGTACTACTGGTCCTGGCGCATTAAAAAAGCCAACAGGTATTACATCTGATGCTCAAGGCAATGTTTACGTGAGCGATGTTATAGATCATCGCGTGGTCATTTATGATAAAAATGGAAGTTTTATAAATGCATATGGCGGCAAGGATATCTTAACTTCACCTGTCGGCCTTGCCTTCAACGATGAAACTCAGCAACTTTATGTCGTCGACTCAAAGAAGCACCAAGTAATTGTTTTTAATAAGGATGGTGGAATTGATTTCACCATTGGCGAACGCGGTGGCGACTCTGGTAAATTTAACTTTCCTACCAATATTGCCATGGATAAAAATGGAGTAATCTACATCTCTGACACGATGAACTTTCGTGTTCAGATATTTGACCAAGCAGGTACATACCTAAGAAGTTTTGGGAAACTCGGAGACAGACGAGGCCAATTTAGTCGACTCAAAGGTATTGGAATCGATAGTGATGGCCACATCTATACCGTGGATGCTGCATTCAATAATGTGCAGATTTTTAATCCGGATGGCAAACTGATGTTGACTCTGGGCCAGTCCGGCACTGGGCCAGGGGGGTTTTATCTACCTGCCGGCGCTCACGTAGACCAAAACAATCACATCTTTATTGCTGACCAGTTGAACCAGCGAATCGAAATGTTTGAGTATCTGAAAAATGGTCAAGAACCCTAGTGGGTAGGACCACTATTTCGGTAATATTCATCCGAACCATTAGTTGATATACCATATGCTGGAGTTCAGCCTATTGTTGTCAGCGTTAATTAGATTGCAGAACATACTTAACTTCCATTAGTGGCAATAGTGAAGATTTATTTCTATTTATCTTTAACTAGTAGATTCATCGTTGAGACATTTAGATCAATAAATACCAAGTAATTTACTTAATATTTATTTCCCTCCTACTTTGCAAATCAATTACCTGCTGATCGTTGGCAACATGTCATTTAGTTCCCCAAAAACATTGACGTTCTTTGAATACTGACATAGGATTGTTATTAATGTGGGAATATTATCCCATTTCTTAAGCAAACCTTAAGAAACCCTCAGAACTGCTGATCTACAAAGCAGCCCAGGCGAAAAAGCAGTAGAAGCACCCTAAGCAGTAAAAATTAGAACTAAATATTCAGCACTAAAAAGGAGCTGGTGCATCATCCATTACCTTTCGGGAGGATTGGAATGAGGAACACAGCAACCAAGGCATTACTACTGGCCTTCTTCACCCTATTCGTCACATCATCATTTGCAGATATTGCCGGCACATCTCACGACCTGACGAGTCAGACAACTCTGTTGACCAATGCAGGTAACACTCAAATCTGTGCTTACTGTCATACTCCACATAACGCCAGTACAACTAACAACACAACACCTTTGTGGAATCATGAGGACACCACAGCAACCTACACTATGTACAGCAGTCCATCTCTTGATATGACAATTGCAGGCTCACCATCAGGTGTCTCGCTTGCGTGTCTTAGCTGTCATGATGGATCTGTTGCAGCAGATCAATTAATTAACTTTCCGAGCGGTGTAACCGCTGCGCAAGGTGTATTCACTTTGGGTGACAGTCTTGGTACTGACCTGAGTAATGATCATCCGATCTCCCTCACCTACAACTCCACACAGGATACTGATTTCGTTGCCTCGGTAAATTCCCAGGTCAACGGCTTGCAACTGTTTGGTACAGGCGGTGATCAGGTCGAATGCGGTACTTGCCACTCTGTTCATGACAATACCAATCAGCCTTTTCTACGCTTAAGCAATGCCGGTAGTGCGTTATGCCTGGCATGTCACATTAAGTAGTATTACTGCGAAATTGGCGCATGATCTGCCTAGCAGACAAGCTGAGCAGGATAGCCAGGGTTATGCTTATAACCCTGGTTACATCCTGTATTCTATTGATTGCTGCTTGCAGTACTGAGACCAAGAAGCTTTTCTTCGATATACAGCCTCCTACAGCCAAAGATCTGGCTGAAGAAGAATTAAAAAGACAGGCTGCTTTGATTGAATCGCAAACAATTGAACTAAAACAGAGCCATTCTGGAAATATGAGTGGCACACTCTTTTTACTGCCAGAAGACAATGCACCCAGACCTGACATTGAGTCAATCAAAGAGTGGGACAAGGTAAAGAAAATATTACCTAAAGATGATGAGAAGAATATTGACTGGTCAGATGCTTTAGAGAATGGTTTGATTCGACCTCGTCCAGGTAAGGACCCAAAAACATTGTGGGCCACTGCCTTCCAATGGGATTTTATAATTAAAGCCGAAGAGCGTGAGGACGATGCATTCTTTCCCCACTCTGCACACACTGTTTGGCTTGGTTGTAAGAATTGTCATAACCCAACGCTATATCCCTACAAAAGAAACCCTGCAACCATGAAAGAGATGAAGCGAGGGGCATCTTGTGGGGCATGTCACGGTAAGAAGAAAGTATCTTTCTCTCTCAAAGCATGTGATCGCTGCCATATAAACGATGATGACGAGGAAGAAGAAGAAGAAGACGACTGACTTATAACAATATATTAATTTCGTTTTATGGGTAAATAATTGGTGAGCTTATGTGTACTAATCAGACCATAAGTATTACGACACTCAGCCGTCGTGTGTTGACTCATGGCAAGGCATCAAAATGCCAAAGCAGCACTCCTACAACAAGTTTTGATAACGCAGTCCGTGAGCCAACACACGACGGACTGCCGCTAAAATTCAATAGGTTAGGGGCTACAAGAATGACTCATCTCAGTGTTGCGGCTCTTGACAAGGGAGGGGCCATTCCATCCTTAGGTCCGTTAACGGCACATCCCTGTGCCACTCCTACCAGCGACCCGCGCCTTGATCTGAACCATTCTTGTAGCCCTGAGTGTAGTAACACTTATGGTCTGATTAGTAAGTACAGTTGTATTCTACTATCGTCATTGATAATTCTTTTTGCGTGCTGCTCAGCGCTTAGTGCTGCTCCGGGAGATATTCAGTACACCCGTGAAGGTGGTGATCCAGAAAAACTTAAATCATTTCCACCATCAATTTTCCCTCATTGGATACATCGTATCAACTACCGTTGTGATGCCTGCCACAATACTTTATTTGAAATGAAGACAGGCACCACAACGATCAACAAAGATCTGATGAAAGAAGGCAAAGTCTGCGCCACTTGTCATAATGGTACCGAGGCCTTTGACGACGATTTTGCGAATTGTAATCGCTGTCATTTGATAAAAGAGAAGTAGTAGTATGCTTCCGTGGGAGATCATGCAAAAGAACATGATATCTCCTATATGTGGGCGTTTACTGATTACTCTCATCTGCATATGGAGCACTAACCTTTCAGCAGAGCTTGGTGATAATCTTGGGCTTTATCCAACAGAGTTAGATGCTATTGTAAAATTTGATGGCACTAAGAGGCGCAATGGCAGTAATTCTCGTGAAACAGAGTGGGAAGCCGGGCTGAGGATTGGGCAGATGGGCTACCTGCTGGACCAAAAAATTGCCTGGTTCCTTTTTGACATCGAGCCTGTATATACCTGGTCCGAGTTCGACTCAGATCAGTCACGACAGGAGAACGATGGTGAATTTCTGAACTATCTGTTGCAGACGAGTCTGCTAAGTGGCACTCCTGGCCCATTTAGTTTAGATATGTCAGCTCAAAAAAGCTCTAATCTCAACACCGGTTCCCTGGGTAGCCGTTTTGATACAGTAATTGATACTAAAAGTGGCACATTACATTGGAAAAATCCTGCTTTCCCTTCAAGCCTTACCTATCAAGAGAGAACCTTTGATGAAGAGTTTCAATCAAGTTTAAACAGCTCTATTACAGAACGTGATGAGTTAATGAAGAGCTGGATTTTAAAAGGACGTAGCAGCAAACTAAATATCCATCTGGAGCGTAGTGAACTTGATGATAGAATCGCCACCCGTGACCAGGACCATGAACTCGACAGAGGAAATGTTTCGCATAATCTGTTTTGGGGTAAAAACAGCCAACTGCACTCCATTGTAACCTATTATGATCGAACAGGATTTAATGAAAACAAGCGATTGAGTATCGATGAGACAGCCAGAATTCAGCACCTGAACAACCTTTATAGTCGCACATCCTATCACTATCAGTCGATCACACAGAGTATTGATAGTATAGAACATGGTGGTGACTTTGAACTGCACCACAGGCTTTATAAAAATATAGATACGATTGCCCATATCAATATCAATAGTCGTGAATCTGATAATTTGGACGAAGATCGATGGCGTCTCGGTATGGAGACACAGTACACGAAAAATAAACTTTTAGGCGCAAATGTTAGAGCTGGTCTGCGCGCCTCCTATCAGGAAACTGATCGTATTTCCAAACTGAGCACTATTGATATCTTCGATGAGAGTAAAGCAGTACCGCTGACAGGCGCAGTGATTCTTGATCAGCGCTTTATCATAGCCAGCACAATTATAGTAACCGATAGCAATGGAGTGGTTGTATATAACGAGAATACTGATTACACAACGATTCAACTATCTGGTGATCTTACACAGTTGCAAACTATTCCTGGAGGACGAATTAATTCTGGCGATACAATACTTGTAAGCTACCAGGCACAGCAACTTCCTTCTCAGGAGTTCTCTACTACTTTTACCAATTACCACTTCTCAATAGACTACGACTGGATAAGATTGTCCCATTCCGACAGTCAGTCAGATGACAAACTAATTTCGGGTGCTAGTGAAAGTTTTCTGCAGAATACACGTAACACTTTCACTGACCTGGAGTTTCGATTCAAACCTTTAGGTATAGATACGGTACTAGGTGCAGAACGCCGTTATACTCTGTCAGGCGGATTCGAATCAACAGCATATACATTGAGCCAATTTTTTAATTGGACATCGTCATGGAACAACAGAAAAAAGGGCGTAATTTGGAATCTCAATGCCACCCAATCATTCATCGAACAGGAATCACTGGACACGGATCTCTACCGTATTGATCTCACTGCTAATTGGCAAGTGAGTCGTAACTTCAATATCCGTCCAACAATAAGTGCGTGGAAAAGAGAGGATAGAGGAAGCGCAATAACAGGCGGATTCAGAGAGGACCAATTCATCACCGCAGGCCTTTGGGCTCAATGGCGATATCGTAAACTTGAACTGGATTTCAACTATCATCATAACAGACGTGAAATTACCAGCACACAGAATAATGGAAAAACCGAAACTATCGATGACAGATTGATGTTTACACTGAGGCGGAGAATCCTGTGAACAGATTTCTTATCGCAACACTTTTACTGCTCTTATATGCCTGTTCTTCAACAGGCCCAACACCACTGGTCAAGACTGATCAAACTCCCCGTCTGGTATGGCCGGCTGCTCCTGAGATATCAAGAGTAGAGTTCATTACCACTTTTCATAACCCAAATGACCTGGGTATCGAAAAATCGTTCATTCGAAAAGTAGTCGAGTTTTTCACAGGTAGTGAAGAACAGAATTTGTCCCGCCCCTACGCTGTAGCCGTTCACAAAAACAGAGTAGCCATTGCTGATCCAGATGCAACGACTATACATATTTATGATTTAGATTCTCAGTCATATATAAGCTTCAATTCGGCCGGAGAATACCCCTTTGAATCTCCAATCGGGGTTGCAATTGATACTAATCGACTATTCGTAGCAGATTCTAAATTGAATAAAGTATTTGTTTTGAATAGCAAAAACGAAATTGTAAAGGTTATAAATAACTTTTCCCGTCCAACGAGCCTAACCATTAACTCGACATTAAGACATCTATATATTTCAGACACTCTAGCGCATACGATACATGTCTATGATTATGATGGTAATTTTCTATACAAGATTGGTAAGCGTGGAGACCAGGATAGTATGTTTAACTATCCTACACATTTGGCATTTTCCAATAATAGACTGATTGTCAATGACACCATGAATTTTCGCATTCAGTCCTTTGATGACAGTGGCCGACATATACACAGTTTCGGTAAGCAGGGAGATGCTTCAGGTTTTTTCACCCAATCAAAAGGCATCACAGTAGACTCTGACGGCCATATCTACGTAGCAGATGCCCTCGCAAATCGCATTCAGATATTTGATCAAAATGGTAATTTTTTACTTGAGTTCGGCAAATCAGGTGACAAACCCGGCGAGTTTTATATGCCTTCCGGGATAACAGTCTGGGATGACAAAATCTTTGTTGCCGACTCTTATAATCAACGCATCCAGGTTTTTCAATACCTGAAGGTGGATGAGTGACATGCATAAGATCTATCTTCTCTTTATATTGCTGATGATAGCTTCCAATACCACCCAAGGTGGTGTGGCTGATACACTACACAACCTATCGACATCAGGACCTGGCTTGGTAAAGAGTCAAACAGAGGATCGTATCTGTATATTTTGTCATACGCCTCACGCATCAGCCCCAGACTCACCTCTATGGAACAGATCATCGGGAGGAGGATATATAGACTACCAGAGTAGTACCAAAGATGCAGAAGCGGGCGTTATGAGTTCATCCTCTGTGTTATGCCTCTCATGCCATGATGGCACTATCGCCTTGGGTAATATGATTAATCCTGGCGTCACCAATGACCTCGGTAATACATTCATCACTGGCCGATCATTGGTCGGCACAAACCTCTCAGATGATCACCCGGTATCTATTTTTTATACTCCAGGTCTTCTATCAACAGACCCTGACTTGGCCCACCCCAATAACGTTGACCTGCCACTCAGTAATAATGAACTGCACTGCTCCACTTGTCATGATGCACATGAAAACATCCATCCACCATTTCTCCACAAATCCACGTTAAACGGTGAATTGTGTACCACATGCCATCTACACTCCGGTACTGGCTGGGACTGGGTCAGCAGTTCCCATGCAACCTCAAACGCCACAGCTCAGGGAGCAAATCCCTGGTCTGAGCGTAAACCAGAGTGGAGAGGCCTGACTGTACAGGAGAACGCCTGTATGAATTGTCATGCACCTCATAATGCAACAACACCAGAACGACTACTAAAAAACAGCGAAGAGAATACCTGTTACCTATGCCACAACGGAACAGTCGCACAGACTGACATAATGAGTGAACAGCAAAAGTTCTATCACCACCCGGTAGAACAGACGCCGAGCATTGATCACGACTCCTTACGTATAGAGAACCCTCTGACTATGTCTCTTCACGTAGAGTGTGAAGATTGCCACAACCCCCATGCAAGCTTTAATTCACCACCCTTGATCTCTTTCAACCCGACCAACCCACTCGGTGGTAATCACTCAACTGCACCACTAATCAACGGCAGCATGGCAGGTGTATCAGGTATTGACATCAATGGCAGCTTAAAACCAGAAGCGGACTACGAATATGAAGTCTGCTTCAAGTGCCACGGCGTACCAGGTAAAAGCGCTTGCGATACCCAGCGCTGCTCCACAGCAAACAGCTACAATATGGTACGTGCAGATGGCATATATAATATTCGAGATAAAGTTAATTCAGGTAATCCCTCTCTGGTCTCCTATCACCCAATAGAGTTAAACAACCCCACAAACAATAGCGAGGTGCCCAGCCTGCGCAATGATATTCCCCTGACTACCACCAGTGGGCAGATCTATTGCAGTGATTGCCACAGCAGTAATGCATCTCCTGCTGCAGGCGGAGTGGACCCAGCCGGACCACACGGATCTACCCATGAAGGTATATTGGCGCAAAGTTATGATTGGGATCCGGTCAATGCTACATCACTCTCAAACGAACTCTGTTTTAAATGCCACGATTCCGGCAATCTCTATACCGACCAAACCTTTCCTCATACCAAACACGTTCTTGACGAAAATTTTGGCTGTATCAACTGTCATGACCCACACGGTTCTGCATCTAGCCCTCACTTAATTAACTTTCTAACATCATCCAATGTAGCGGGTCAGGTCAGGGAGATTACTGGTGCTGGTGTTTATAACGAACCAACCTGGTTAGACAATGGCGTACACAATGGTGTCTGCTGGCTCAATTGTCATGGGGTAGTACATACTGGTTATGATTATTAAGCATCCTATGCTCACACTACTTTTGAGAAATTTCGTGGCCGATTACTCACGTCATTTTACTTGGGGTTAAACTATGAAACTTGTCGCTCAGATATTGGCGCTTCTCACACCTCTCATAGCTGTTACTTCTATAGCAAATGCCAACCCATCCCCTGCTTTTGAAGGCAGAAAGCTCTATATATCTCACTGCATGATATGCCATGGTATGGATGGAAAAGGCGATGGTCCTCTAGCAGTTAGAATCGACATTGAAGCAGAGGATCTCATCAGTTATGTACCAACTAAAAGTGACTATCAACTTCAAAAAATAATTACAGGTGACAGGAAATCACCCAAATCCCTACGTTCAGGGCACGGTAAAATTAGTGAGGATATGCCAAAATGGAAAGATATTCTCAAGCCGAACCAGATCACCTCACTAATCGCCTATCTTCGTTTTCTCAGCACAGCAAAACACAATCTGAGTGGAGATCCTGAATTGGGCTATGAGGTATATCAGCGTTATTGCTCGATCTGTCATGGAGTTGATGGTGGAGGTAATGGCGCTTTAACAAAACTCATCGGTGTAAAACCCATTGATCTTACCAACCCTCAAAAAACTGACACTATCAGCAATCGATCCCTTGCTGATCAGATTCTTGAAGGGAAAGGGGATTATATGCCCGCATGGAGAGATATTCTTACAGAAAAGGAGGTCGATGGTGTTGTCAGTTATATCAGGCTGCTTTACCAGGTATGGGCTCATCTGGAGAATGGAGGTCTAGTGGTGGTTATGAGTTACCCAGTCACAGATAATAATAGTCCATCTCAATCTTTATTGAGCGATGGCACATGCTCAAGCAAAGTTAACCTTTCCGAAAAGGGCAAATCCGAAGCATTAAAAATCGGTAGACTATTTCGCTCCAGGGATATTGCAATTGATAGTGTGCTAACCAGTCCCCACTGCCTGGCAAAAGAGAGTGCACTCTCTGCATTCGGGCGTGCTGAATCATTTGATTATCTGGCATCGCGTGAGAAACTTCCTGATGAGCAATCAGTTTCTTATACTTCCCAGCTTGAAAGCCGTATCGGCAACTATAGAGGAAAGGGCAATCTTATTATTTTTACCCACCAATCAATTATCAAAGAGATATCATTTAAAAAACTAAAGGAAGGGTACTTTCTAGTTTTAAAACCGATGGGTAACGACGAGTATGAGGAGTTTGGAATCTATAAGCTAAATCAATAAGATGTAGGGTGCGCCCCTGGCGCACCACTAGATCACGAGGTCAGTGAAATCTACCAACTATCTCATTAGCATTCAGCGATATACAATTCGTCTTGCATCAAACAGGGATTTCATCTCAACACTGCATTGAGACTTCTGATCACAGATCACTGCTTTAACCAGCCTCTCAGCACCCACACGACTACTTGGTTTACGCCAGATAGGGATCAGCTTTGTTGAACTATCCTGATAATCCCCTTCCATGATCAGGGGGTCATTATAGATACTAGTCAGGTTTTCGCAGCGAATATAGAGAACATCGTTGTGGCCACTGGCATAATCGCATACCCACCGCTGCTGGTCAGCATCGTTGAATATTGGGTTATGATACTGATCACTTGCCATACCATTGAACGACATAGTAGAGAGCAACAGTGCCAAACTAAGGAAAAGTGATTGTGCTTTGAACCTTGTGTACATCTTTCAACCCCTATCATGCTATAGGAGTTCGAAACGACAAGACGCACAACACATGGTTATTGGTCTGAATACGCCACCAGTTCTTTTCAACTGGCTCATATCACGGTTTCGGTAATCCATCGGTCATAGGCAGTCAAACCGCCCTTAGACTGTGATTTTGCGTCCCTACCTTTCAGCAGGTTTGCCTTTTCGAACACGCTTAGAAGCAGATCATAATTGCTTCTGTAGCCTATAACGACCTGAAACCTCAAAACTTTAACGTTTGCTATAGGACTTTAACCAGTCAGAAATCATATCAATGAGCAGCTATTTACCGACCTGGCACAGCGCGCAAGCACAATACTTTTACTTAAATTACAATATGTTGCGCAGCATAGCTTAGACAATTATTTTTTAACTTAACACGGTATATCAGCAGCCATCTGACCACTGGGCAGAATCAAGATAAGCATTGTAATCGACAAGCCAGACACTTAGGGTCTGCAAACACTAGTGTGGTGCGTCATACTACAAATTGCGCGATGCCATCGCGAAAAGACCAATCAATGTCATGGTTTTCTGCGATTGTAATCAATACGTTCCCCGGATCTATTCCAGGGTCGTTGGCAAGATTTTCAACACATTTTTTATAAAAAGCCTGTTTTGCCTTGTTTGATCGTCCTGCACGCATTATGAGATACATCATCACCCTATCACCATCGCGTTCCTGATATTGCAGACAATGGGGCTCAACCTCATGAACAATCTGGTAGCGATCATCATCAGGAAAGTCCATGGTTTCAATGACCGCAGAGTTTATGCCATCAGTGACCGCTTTAATATATTCTGCTGACTTACCCTTAAGTATAGAAATATTGACTAACGGCATAGGAGAACCCCTTTAGTTAATAGGCCAGACTAAAGAATAGCAGACTTATCTCTCAACTCTTTTTTTCATCTGATAACCCCAGTTAACATGATGATAATTTGCACATTCAAGCAGAGATGTCACGCCTAAAACATTACCAACTTCAAATTCATGTGCTGAATATACAAAATGCCCATCAAAGCCAAAACGGTGGTTATGATTGGCCTCATCTATAACCCTCTGATCAATTTTGGACTTCTTTTAATCCAGCAGCTAACCTTGCATATACTAAGCAGACGATAAGTATCAAGGGGGGTAATCTCAACCCACAGAGTTGCTCACCCCTTTCCTGGCATCATCTCGCGATATCGAGGAGTATCACAATGAAAATAACAGGTCGTGCCATTTTGGCTGCCATAATCATAGGCGCTTTTGCAATTGGTGAACTACAAGCAGCCACCGAATGGAATGTTTCCCTCTGGGGCAAACGC
Source organism: Candidatus Thiodiazotropha sp. AKAK3 (assembly GCF_058244645.1). Classification (NCBI taxonomy): domain Bacteria; kingdom Pseudomonadati; phylum Pseudomonadota; class Gammaproteobacteria; order Chromatiales; family Sedimenticolaceae; genus Candidatus Thiodiazotropha; species Candidatus Thiodiazotropha sp. AKAK3. The sequence continues at coordinate 66,651 of NZ_JBSYOQ010000062.1, read as the reverse complement.
CGTGCATTTACTGAGAATGTTGAACAATTAGCTGAACTGGTTGAAGCCAAGACCAAGGGTGAGTTTAAACTGAATATCTCCTATGGCGGTCTCTCCAAGTCCCGTGAAAATCTGGATGGTATCTCATTTGGCGCTTTTGAAATGGCTCAATTCTGCTCCTTCTACCATACTGCCAAGAACCCCACGATTACAGTTACTGAACTGCCCTTTTCCCGCAACATCTCATTAGCCCGGGTAACCGAAATCTACACAGAAGTCTTTAAACACCCCATTGTTAAAAAGGATTTGGCACGCTGGAATGCCACCCTGCTGATGCCCACTCCGCTACCTCAATACAACATCGTCAGTAAGAGCGATGCCATTCAGGAACTGGCTGACTTCAAGGGCCTTCGGGTACGTGGCCCTGGGGGCATCATGGGTGTTCTGGGCAAACTGGGAGCAGTCAAAACAGGCGTTCCATTCTCCGAAGTTCGTCAGTCCATGGATTCAGGTGTAATCGATGCTGCCTCCTTCGCCCCCCATGCCCATCTGGCAACAAAATCCTACAAGGTAGGCAAATGGTATACCACAAACCTGAACCTGGGATCAGCCAATTGCCCTGTTGTAGTCAATACTGATGCCCTTAACAGCCTGAAACCGGCACATCGGGAAGCACTGCTTGGTTCAGTCGATGAAGCTCTGGCCTATTACGTCAAGAACTACAATGAAAACACCACGGGTAAGTATCAGGCGGCTGTGACAGATGAGGGTCTCACAAAAGTGACCTTCACTGCAGAGCAGACTGCCGAATTGAATAAGCTCTCCGAGTCGGTGAGAGCAGAGTGGATCAAGAACAATGCGGCGCAATTCGATTCCCAGAAACTGTTCGATTTTACCGCTGCCCTGTTTGCGAAATAGACCAAAGGGAGACGGCGACCTCCAATCGACTGACCAGAAAATAGCTGACTGACAATAATTGCAGCTATAACAGCAAAGGCACTCATGTCCAATTCTGCAACAATACTGAATGACGATTCGCGATTAAGCCTCGCGGATCGCCTCTTCTTTAAACTCGAGTCGCTGCTTAATTTAATTGGTGGCATAGCCATATTACTGCTGGTTTTCCTCGCCACCACTAACGTGCTTGGACGCTGGCTTTTCTCTCTGCCGATCGACGGCTATGTCGACTGGGTTGAGCAGGCCATGGCTTTCATCGCTTTTCTCGGTATCGCCTATACCAAACGTCTTGGTGGCCATATCAGAATGGACATACTGATCAGCCGCCTTCATGGGCGGATTCTTTGGTTTGCCGAGGTACTATCTGTATGCCTGATGCTGATGGTCACTCTTGTGCTCATTTACGGCTCCTATCTCCATTTCTGGCGTGCATATGATATCGGCGACTCATCGCTGGACATCAATTTACCCACCTGGCCGGCAAAACTGGTCGTACCTCTGGCATTGACAGTTTTGGCCTTAAGATTGATTTTACAAATTTGGGGATATGCACGAGCTATCAAAGATGACGGCGATCATCCTGTGGCAGTGCCGTTGATTGAAAATGCCGCCACAGTTGCTGCCAAAGAGGCAGAGGCTCTGATGGGCGATATTAAAGAGAGTGGGAATCGCTCATGAGCTTGTTTGAAACCATGGCGAACATGGATTCAATCAGTATCGGATTATGGGTTACAGGCGCAATGCTGCTGTTCGTCATAATCGGCGTAAGAGTTGCCTTCGCCGCTGCTCTGGCTGGCTTTCTCGGCCTGTTGTGGATCTTCTCTGCGAAGATGGGATTTGAAAAAGGCTTCGGTGTCGCTGTCAAAATGGCTGGCACCATTCCTCACTCAAAAGTCTCTACTCTGGCACTCTCATTGATTCCCACCTTCATTTTAATTGGCTTCCTCGCTTATCACGCCGGTCTGACAAGAGCACTATTTGAAGCAGCAAAACGCTGGCTCGGCTGGCTACCAGGCGGGATGGGGGTAGCCACGGTATTTTCCACCGCTGGGTTTGCCGCCGTCTCCGGTGCCTCTGTCGCCACCTCGGCAGTATTCGCACGCATTGCAGTACCCGAGATGCTGAAACTTGGCTATGACAAACGTTTCGCTGCAGGGGTAGTGGCTGCCGGTGGCACATTGGCCTCCTTGATCCCACCTTCGGCGATTCTTGTGATTTACGCGATCATCGTTGAGCAGGATGTAGGGGCGCTGCTGATGGCCGGATTTCTTCCCGGTGCCGTCTCCGCGCTCATTTATGGCGGATTGGTGATTCTACTCGCCAAGACGCGCAAGAATTTTGGCCCACCCATCACCGGTTTTTCATGGAAGCAGCGATTTCAATCCCTCCCCGGTGCACTACCCATCTTCTTTGTGATCAGCATAATCGTGGTGTGTATCTATGGTGGTGTGGGCACCCCCACTGAAGCCGGTGCACTTGGAGCATTCATCATACTCTGCATAGCAATCTATCGAGGTGCACGCTGGACAGAGATAAAAAATTCGTTAATGGAAACCGCCAAATTGACGGTGATGATTTTCACCATCATCTGGGGTGTATTGCTCTATGTAAGATTTCTCGGCTTTGCCGACCTCCCCAGCGCATTCTCAGACTGGATCACCAGTCTGGATCAAAGCCCGATGCTAACCCTGCTACTCATCCTTTGTGCCTATGCACTACTCGGCATGTTCATGGATGCCATCGGTATGCTGCTGTTAACGCTGCCGGTGGTCTACCCCGCAGTGATTGCCTTGAATGGGGGAGAGGCCGTCACTGCAGCTGAATCCGCATTCGGTGTCTCCGGTGTCGGCTGTTCCATATGGTTTGGCATTATCGTCGTAAAAATGGCAGAACTATGTCTGATCACCCCGCCTATCGGATTGAACTGCTTTGTGGTGGCAGGAGTACGCCCGGAGTGCACGGTTCAGGATGTGTTTCGAGGTTGCATCCCATTCTTCATTGCCGACGTAATCACTATCGGAACCTTGATCGCCTTGCCAAATATCGTGCTCTGGTTACCAGGACAAATTGGCTACACTTAACCTCACGTCCTTATAAGGGTCTCGGGAAGGCGCTTCGCGCGCACCCTCTCCCCAACCCCTCTCCCGTAAAGGGAGAGGGGCTTTCAGAGTAGCCGTAGGGTGGGGCCATGCCCCACCATTAAGTGCTGAAACGCACAGACCCTTCCTTTCTCGTGTACCAAAATCTAATTTCGAATTTTCCCAGCTTTCATTTACAACACCCTCTGCTAGGAGGGGGAGAGGGCTTTTAGAGTAACCGTAGGGTGGGGCCATGCCCCACCATAAGTGCTGAAACGTGCAGCCCCTCGCTTTCTCATGCGCCAAAATCTATTTTCCAATTTTCCCAGCTTGCATTTGCAACACCCTCTTGCGAGAAGGAAGAGAGGGAGTTCAACAACACCATCATCCAGACCATTACTCAGCACAACAAGAATTGATCAGATCGTACCGCATAGGATTCAGTGTCATAAGCGCTTCGCGCGCACCCTCTCCCCAACCCCTCTCCCGTAAAGGGAGAGGGGCTTTAGAGTAGCCGTAGGGTGGGGCCATGCCCCACCAAGAAGTGCTGAAACGGACTGACCCTTGCTTTCTCATGTACCAAAATCTATTTTCAAGTTTACCCTGCCTGCATTTACAACGCCCTCTTGCGAGAAAGAAGAGAGGGAGTTCAACAACACCATCATCCAGACCATTACTCAGCACAACAAGAATTGATCAGATCGTACCGCATAGGATTCAGTGTCATAAGCGCTTCGCGCGCACCCTCTCTCCAACCCCTCTCCCGTAAAGGGAGAGGGGCTTTTAGAGTAGGTTTAGGTACAAACTGGTAACAGAGGGTCATGTAGATATAAAGATACCTGATCGAACTTGTTAGTGATTGCCAGCTGTAAATAATGATCTATTCCTCTCTATTCACACCAGAGGATTAGCTGATTCAAAACAAGATCCACACTCTCTTGCAAGATGGATCAGATAGTCAGGTGATCGAAATATTTAATCTTTGGAGGAGACTCAAGATGGGCAATCAACTTGTCCATGACACCACTTTCCGCAATGAATTTTATATATTTCTGATGCTGATCAACTGACAACCACTCTTCATCAAAAATCATCTCTCCGGACTCTTTATCCAAGAAAACCCTAACCCCAAAACAACCTTCGAACCCCCTGACTGTTGACAAATTGCTCTGCAGAAACGACAGCAAACCATCATAAGCGCTCTTCTTTACAACTGATTCAATAATTACTTTTTTATTCATATCCATCTCCTGTCAGTTAAATCAGGAGATACTTTATTTGTCTAACATCAACATCACTACCAGGAAACGGTCATAAATACGGTTTTCTGTTCATCTTATGTCTTTCATCTGTTGTGGTGTCATGCCATACATTTTTTTGAATGCAGAAATAAAATGTGAAACATTTGAATAACCGACCTCTATAGCTGTTGCAGTTACAGACCACTGTTTTGCTAGTAATGCATGGGCATGGGAGATACGCTGCTCAATCAACCACTGTTTTGGGGTCGTACCATAAAGCGCCTTAAACTCACGATTAAAGGTGGAGATACTACGCCCAGATAGCGCCGCCAGCTCTGAAGCACTCTGACCTGATAAGGCATATTGATCCATCAAACGCTTTATGTTTCGCTTAGCCCTGCCTCTTTGAACAGCTATTAAACTTTTTTTCAGGTTTCCGTCATCATGAATATCAAGTAGATACAACAACTCTAAAAGTTTAATCTCCCCTATATGAGGTAAATTATTTAATGAACCATAAATCGAATGTAGTGAGACAAAATACTCCGCCACAACATTATCAATCTCTACTTTTAAAATGGCATCTTGATTTGATATTGACAATGAATTCATAGGACCATGGGACAAGAACCTGGATAACACTTCCGATCCAAAGAAAACCAGATACGCCTTTAGACCATCCTCTTCATGTATATAGTCTGAGTATAAGTTCAATCCTTTAGGTAAAAAAACAGCTTCACCCGGACCAATGTTGTACGATTCATTATCACTTGTAGTAATAGTCTCCTTACCTGACTTGATATATACCAAACAGGGAACACTGGTATGGAACTCAATATTGATCAGATCCCTATCTAGATCTTTGTAGAACACCGAAGACTCATCGCAATGTAGTATCGGCTTGACATCCCGCATATCAAAGAGCGCTTTAGGGATCTCAAGAATACTATTTTCGCAATATTGAGCTAGACAATTCTTATTCTGCATTCTTCTTCTCGTCCTTGTCAGTTACTCCGTATAATATGCAGTGAATTACCCTTTACCAGGGTCTGTTAACACTAATTGTATCAGCCCTAATAAAGAACTCAGGATTTTCATCCTGCTGCCGATGCCTGTTGTGATACTAAAGGGAATACAGAGAGCAACCATGGATGTAAATTCTATTCTAAAACAACTTATCGCAGTAACCATCAATCTCAAAGCAGGATTGCGCCTTGCCACTGGGCAGAAAGTAGCACGGAATAATTTCGTCTACTCCATCGACCAGGGGTTTTGGCTCTTGGCCCTACTGCTCTGCCTCGAAATCATAATCCCTTACCTGGCAGCGGAAAAACCGGCGCTATTCTCCACATATGGCCTGAACTACCTGGGCGCCACCTATCTGTTTGATCTGTTGATCCTGATGTTAATGGCCAGACTGGCAAGAGCTGACTCCACCGACACAGGCAGGCTGCTGTTGGCCTTCCTGGCTTCAATGCCGCTCATTACAGTTGTCTTCCATCTCTTCACACTACCCGAACAACTCTATTATAACCATCCAGTAGGAGGCGGCAGCCTGCTGTTACTACTGCTCATCTGGCACCTCTTCATTGTTTTTCGCCTGTTGCGAATCATCCTGATGGAGGCCTTTAGCAAGGCGGCCTATCTGGCTGTCTTGAGTCTGTTACTCTCCATTTCAAGCTCTTGGATTCTGCCATATAGCCTACTCTGGTATAGCGATGAGCCCACACAGAGTGAGAACATCTATTCAAAGCTAAATGATCTTATTAACCCGGCGACTAAGTATGTTGTCTTCAGCCGAAGTGTGCCTGCCTGCGGCAAGGCATCAAAACGCCGCTGTAGCACTTCTACAGCAAGTTTTGATAACGCAGTCTGCAGGCAGGCACACTTCGGCCTGTCTTTTAAAAAATCATATTGTTAGGGGTTTCAAGCCTGCCCTTGCTCTGTGTTGCGGCTCTTGACAAGGGAACAACCATTGCCTGCGAGCCGCGCCTTGATCAAGGGCAGGCTTGAAACCCTGAAGACAACATACTTAGTCGCCGGGTTAATAGTGTTGAGGATCTTTTCTATAATCAATACTCACTGGTTGATAGCGCATTGAATGATTTGATGCCCCAACGGCCAGGAATACCCGATCTCTACTTAATGGTAGTGGGAGGATATGGCCTGGAGAAGGTCTTTCTCAATGAGGTAGAGTATGTACGTGATCTTTTCGATCGACGCTTTGACACCTCCGGACGATCGATGGTGCTGGTAAACAATATAGACACCCTGGATCGCTACCCCCTGGCAAACCGTCACAATCTGGCCGACAGCTTAAATGTGGTAGGCAAGATCATTGACCCTGACGAGGATGTGCTGTTTCTTTTCATGACCTCACACGGCAGTAAGCAGCATAAATTTTCAGTCAGTTTTGGCCCTGTTCCACTGGACGACTTGACCCCCACGCAGGTACGTCAGGCTCTGGATGATGCAGGCATTCGTTGGCGTGTAATAGTGGTATCAAGCTGCTACTCCGGGGGATTCATCGAACCCTTGCGCACACCTCAGACACTGATCATTACAGCCGCAGCCAAGGACAGAAAATCATTCGGTTGCGGTGCCAAGAGTGAGTTTACCGATTTTGGCACAGCCTATTTCAAACATGCCCTGGATAGACAACCTGATTTTGTCGAGGCATTCGATATTGCCGCAAAATGGATAGATGAAAAAGAGCACAGAGAGCATCGTACGCCCTCTATACCTCAACGCTTCGTTGGTGATGAGATCCGTGCCAAACTTGCCCAGCTGGGAGGTGTGGCCGAATACGAAGCAGGTATTCCCCAACAGACCTATCCTTCAGGGAGTTGTGAATCCTGGTCAAACCCTTCATCGTGCATGAGCGACTGATAGACGCTGATGAAATTAGGCTGAAAAAGGGAGCAAGAGATGATTTTACAGCATCGTTTGGCGTGGGAACCATTGATAGCGGTAGAGATATGCAATCAGTGGCAATCTCTTTGCTCACTCAACAACAAGCAGACCGACCTGAGATGATTGTGATTCACCGATGCAAGGGTCACTGCACCCTTCAACTTTCCCTATCGGCTGTCAACTGATTCTCCAACAGTGTGTAGATCAATGCGGTCATCGGCGCCTCTCTCCCCAGCTTTAGGCAACGAGCCACGACCACCCCGCTGATGGCATCCAACTCTAACGGCCTTCCCTTCTCCCGGTCTACCAGCATGGAGGTCTTGATGGCATCAAACTGACAGATCAGCTGATACATCTCGTCGATATCAGACTTCGTCAGATAAACACCATCAGCGGATGCGGCAGTTGCCACCTCCTCCATCAACTGATAGACGGTACGGGTCAGTACAGGATGGGCTGTCAGACTTCGTGTGTCGAGGCCTGTCAGGGCACTCAGTGGATTGACCCCGTTGTTGATCAATAGCTTCTGCCACAACGCCTTCTGTATCGATTCGCTCAGAGTGGTGGGGATATCGGCCTGGTTAAAACAATCGGCCACTTTTTCCAAATCCTTTTGCAAGCGCGGATGATCCTCCGCTTGCTTCCACGCCCCCATCACCACTTGCGCCACTCCGGTGGCTTCGACGACACCAGGCGTGACGATATGGCCGCCAATGCGTACTGCGAGTCCACCCACTGTCCGCTCACTGCCAATATGGGAGGCTATGATGATCTCGTTATCTACGCCGTTCTGTAGTGACAACACCGCTGTGTCGGCACTGGCGAGCCAGGGCTCGAGCTCAGCCATCACTGCTTCTGTTGCGCCCGCTTTAACAGTCAGTATGAGCAGATCAAAATCGTTGGCCTGACAATCTTCGAGCAGGGCACGCTGGTCGATTGCATCCACCGCCCCGTCGAAGTTGAACTCCGGGTGGCTCACCGACAGGCCATTACCACGAAGCGCCGTCAGATGATCTCCTCTGGCAACGAACACCACTTCGTGACCGGCAGTCAGAAGACGTGCGCCATAGTAGGCGCCGATGCCGCCGGCACCAAGGATTAAAAAGCGCATAGGATAAGGAGTCTAGGGCTTAGCATCTCGCTCAGCCACTGAAATTCCAGCGATGGCCCAGTGGGTTTTCGGCACCTCCTGGATTATGACCCGGACCTGCTCCGGTTTGACCTTGAGCGTATCCACCACGACCTGGGTGATACCCTGATAGAAGGCCTCCTTTTGCTCCTGTGTTCGACCTTCCATGATAGTTGCCTGAATCAATGGCATGGGTTGACCTCTTTAAATGATTATTGAATAAGGATCACTGTTTACGTTTACGGTTGAGACTCTACCGTCTCATACTAGGGCCTGTTAACACTGACAAAAAGCAGGCGGCTACCATTTTGACAGCCGCCGGCCATTTGATCTGCAGCCCAATGACTGTAGCGCTTTAGGTTAGAACTGTAAGGAAGCGGTCATTGAGAGTGCGCTCATAATAGAAGATACCCTTGCCGACTTGATCAAAGTCCCAGGTTCGCACCGGATGATCAGGATAGGCAGTGTAGCCACCACAATAGACCTCATTACGATTGCCAGAGGGATCGAAGAAGTAGATGGTCTGACCGCGGGTGATACCGTGACGGGTCGGCCCAATATCGAGGGAGACGTCGTTGATGGAGATGATATCAGCAGCAGCGCCCACTTCATTCCAATCCTGTAGCAGAAAGGCAACATGGTGCAGCTTGCCAGCCTCCTCGTGCTCTACAAATGCAATGTCGTGTGCCTTGTTGCTGGCAGTGAGCCAGATAGCCAGAGAGTCATCGCCCTCAGGCATATCGACCTTCTCAGGCTGATAGAAGTCGAGCACGTCACAGAAGAACTCCCGCGCTTTGCCGATGTTGGGGCCGTAACAGAGTAGATGATCGAAACGGCTGGCACCCATACCCTCAGGACGACGGGGATAGATGTCCGGGTTATTGATACCGGGATGATCATCAGACAATTCAACCTGATGATAGAGCTCGATGCGATGTCCAGTCGGTAACGTGAAGCCGATACGTGGTCCGAATCCCGGCTGTTCGCCTGCAGGTACATGATCCACCTCGAGACCCCAGGCAACAATTTTGGGTTCAATCTGCTTCAGATAATCATCACTGTCGACTTTGAAAGCAACATAGTCCAGTCCGGCGCTCTCAGCCTGACGCAGCACCACGCTATGGTGATCAAATTCGTCCCAGCCTTTGAGACAGATCCGGCCATCAGCCTCTTTGCTGACGATGTTGAGTCCCAAAATATTCTGGTAATGATTGATCGCTTCGTCCATATCCAGTACGCGAATCTGTATCAGTCCAGGACGGAGTACGCCTTTAAATGCCATATTGAAATCCTCTCTGCTTTTGTGAAAATCGTATAGTTATTGAGCCTGTCTCAAGGCCATCAGCCGACACTGCTAATACACACTTCATCTTCGGGATCGATTGCTAAATCCGGTCTCAGGGACTTCTCCATTTTTCCCACCACAGTGATCGACAGATTACTGGTGGGAATGCAGCGGCAAGCCAGCACAATCTGATTCGATTCGTCAGCCTCGCTGATTACACTGCGACTCATCTTTCGCTTTAGAAATGTTCCTGAGTTCACCTGGACTCTGCAGACACCGCATCCACCACCCCGACAACCGGCGGGTATGCCTCGTCGGCCCAGTTTCTCCATCCCCTGCAACAGGGTCTGGCACTCTGAGCAGGGATAGGTTTCGGTAGAATTTTCGATGATGATCCGGTGTTGCATCGCACCCCCTTTCGTTGAATGTTGTATACATAGTCGGTATTTCCAGCCACTTACCACCCGTTCGGTGAGTGAGCAGACCTTGAATGGCTTAGAGCAGAATCTGTGCCAGACGGGATAGAGAGGATGGCTGAGCGTGCAGGACTGAAAGGGTGACCAGCAACAAAGGTCAATGAAAAAGTGGTGTTTTGAACGCTATATGTTATCAAATGATAACTATTTTAAGGGATAACCCTTATATAATGTTGTTATTGCAATTAATATCGATATTTATATTTTCAATCGTTATTTTATACTGTTATTTTATGACTACACTGAAACAAAAGAAGATATTGTGATCATATGATAACTTTCTAACGATATCGTGATATCTTTATCTCACCAAATAATCAGTTTGGAAAATCTCCTAGGCCCGAGGCGACCCTATGACCATCAAAATCGACCTGAGCTCCCAATTCGATCTCCCCTCTGAACTGAACCTCTCCCTGGAGGAGGGTCGCATACTACTGAGTGACCAACGCATGATCATGCTCCACGTTGGCGCCATGGGCTCCCTGCGTAAAGAGTTAATTGAGACTCTGGGCATCGAACGGGCACGGGGACTACTCACACGGTTGGGTTATGCTTCCGGGGTTCGCGATGCCAAACTCGCGCGCAAAATGATGCCAAACGCCTCCGACGAAGAGCTGATGCTGATGGGCCCCAAGCTCCATATGCTGGAGGGTATCGTCAAAGTCTCTCCCATCAAAATCGACATCGACATCACCAATGGTAAATATTTCGGCGACCTGATCTGGGAGAACTCCTACGAGGCGGATGTACACATCGAACAGTTTGGCGTACATACCGAATCGGTCTGCTGGACCCAGGTCGGCTACGCCACTGGCTACACCAGTGAGATTGTCGGTCGCTTCATCCTCTACCGCGAACCTGAGTGCTGCGGCATGGGAGATCGTCATTGCCGCAACGTGGGCAAACCGATCGACGACTGGGATGGCGACGTGGAAGGAGATCTCAAATACTTCAATCCCGACCATATTGCAGATCAACTACTGAAGCTGCAGGAGGAGGTGGCACATCTCCGCTACTCGCTGGATGAGGAGACAGCCCCCGGAGACATGGTAGGCAGTGCTCCAGCCTTTCTGAAGACCTGCGAAATGCTGAAGAAGGCCGGGGAGAGCAATGTTACGGTATTGCTGCTTGGTGAGACTGGTGTCGGCAAGGAGATGTTCGCCCGCGCACTACACGGCATCAGCTCCCGCGCAGAACGCAACTTCATCGCCATCAACTGCGCAGCAATTCCAGAGTCGCTGATCGAGTCTGAGCTCTTCGGTGTCGAAAAGGGAGCCTATACCGGCGCTCAACACTCAAGACCAGGACGCTTCGAGCGAGCCCACGGCGGCACACTTTTTCTCGACGAGGTGGGAGAACTCTCCCCCGCCGCCCAGGTCAAATTGCTGCGGGTACTGCAAGAGGGGGAGTTTGAGCGCATCGGCGACAGCCGAACCCGAAAAGTGAATGTGAGACTGATAGCGGCCACCAATGTCGAACTCCAACAGGCCGTGGACGAAGGTAAGTTCCGCGCAGACCTCTACTATCGCCTTAACATCTTCCCTATTCTGATCCCCGCTTTACGGGAGCGCGATGAGGATATACCAGCCCTGGTCAACCGTTTCCTAGAGAAGTACACGGCGCTGCATGGTAAGCGCATCCCTGGCATTACCGAGCGGGCACTACACTCCCTCAGGAACTATAACTGGCCAGGTAATATCCGTGAGCTGGAGAACATCATAGAGCGTGGCGTGATCATTGCCACCAACGACACTCATATCGATCTTCCAAACCTATTTCCAGGCATCAACATCGACTCCTCTTCAGCAATCACAGCAGAAAGCAGACAGACCACAGACTCCCCTACCCCACAGACAGCTGGCCTGCCCCTTGATCAAATGCTGGATCAACTGTTAGACCAGAACATACCTCTGGCATTGCTGGAAAACAGTTTACTCGACAGGGCAGTTGATCGGGCGAGGGGTAATCTTGCTTCCGCTGGTCGCATGCTCGGCCTTACCCGACCGCAGATAGCCTATCGTCTTAAGAAGTATGGTGCATGATGTAAAGGGCACCCGATAAAAAACCGACATATGGGCACCTCTATTAACTGCTTGTGCCCATATAAATAACCGGGGCCACTTAAAGATTAAACATTCCATCCAGGCGCACAACCCCGCCTTTATAGTTATTTAAACAATCGCAGCCTTTGTTACATGCTCTCCTTTCAACTGGAACATCAAAGCCACCTTCTCTCATGGAAAGCTTTATCGCACCGTAAGCCATACTGAAATAATCTACCTGGTGTTGATCTGTTTGCAGCTTCGGATCATCGATTACAACCCTGTTCAGATAGCTAAGAAGTGGTAATTTTCCAGCGCAATGGCGAAAAACCACCATATGATCAAAGCTCCCGTATGAAAAATTACTCTCCAAGTCATTGGCAGAGACAAACCATCTATTCTCATGGTGAGTACTATTGTCCCATTCCATAGGATTGCTTTTTGTAACCCAGACCTTTCCTGTAAATGTGTTTTTGATGATTTCTATATCAAGCTCGAATAACACAGGACCGTGACTATGTGCTTTGTTAGCACTTTTGTGTATATCCAAGGAATCAGCAAATATATCATTCCTATCGCTATAACTATTACTGCTATGACTTGGCTTCAGCATCGTCCTTTGTGAATCAAGTTTTTCAATATAGTCACGTGACATCAAGCAGCGATGCTTAAGGAAAAGGCATGTATTCTCAACACTATCTGCATGCCATATTGATGAAACGCCTTTATCTTTTAGAGTCTCATAGATCCTCTTAGGTAGAATTTCCATTGCAATGTTCCAGCCTGATAATAGTAGTTACCAAGGAAATCTATAAATGATCATGTACGAACAAATATGTTAAAGAGTTCCCTAAACCGCAAATCTATTTGCAGTTGCTATTCATTAGCATCCAATATGATATCTTGTCATTGTCCAACATGGTTAGACACTAATCACAAGTTAAGGGAACCTCTGCGTGACCTGAAACAGAATGTTTGTTCCATTCTCAAGCATCACAACGCAGCAGATGCGTGCTACAGGGCTTTAACATTCAGTGAGTCACAACAGGAAGAGAGCATTGATTAGAGATTCTGTTTTCCCTGAACCATCCCCATGATCAGGTAGTTTTAAGCGACAGACCACCATACATATTCATATCTGAATTCATGCAAATCTTGAACCTAAAAAAATCAGTTGAACGTTTCAGGTCTCTAGGCTGGCACGGTGCGGTTTGCCGCCCAGCTTCTCAGATAGGCGATCTTCTCCGCCATCAATATCGAGAGAGGCTTGGTCTGTTTGATCTCTTGCAGAATAAGATCTGTATCTAGCGGCTCCTTGGTGGCGTGTGAGGCGTAGAGGGCGGCCACCACCGCCTGTTCAATCTCAGCCCCGGCGAACCCCTCGCTGGCAGCCTGTAGCAGAGTAAGATCAAAGGCGGCAGGGTCCTGTCCACGTATATCCAGATGGATGCGAAAGATCTCCTCGCGCACCGCTGCGTCCGGCAGATCGACAAAGAAGATCTCATCGAAACGTCCTTTGCGCAGCAGCTCCGGCGGCAGCATCTCGATATCGTTGGCCGTGGCGACCAGGAAGACCCGGGATTTTCGCTCTGCCATCCAGGTGAGCAGGGTGCCGAGCACGCGCTTGGAGGGGCCGCTGTCACCGTCACCCGAGATACCTTTTTCGATCTCGTCGATCCACATCACACAGGGTGACATCGACTCGGCTGTCCGCAGGGAGTCGCGTAGATTGCGCTCGGTCTCACCATAGTACTTGTTGTAAAGGGTGCCGAAATCGAGACGCAGCAGGGGTACGCCCCAGCTGCCGGCGACCGACTTGGCTGCCAGGCTCTTGCCACCTCCCTGCACCCCCAGTAGCAGCACTCCCTTGGGGGGGTCGAGTCCCACCGGAGGCTGCTCCGCGAGGAAAACACCCCGCCGCTGCTCGAGCCAGCGTTTCATGTTATGCAGACCGGCCACATGGTTGAATTTGGCGGTGTCGAGCTCCAGGGAGAGCACCCCTTCGCCATCGAGTAGCCGGTATTTTGTCTTCGCCAGTGTGTCCAGATCCTGCTCGGTGAGCATGCCATCGTCGTAGATAGCGTTGCGAATCAGCTGCCTCGCATCATTGAGGGTGAGCCCGGTGAGGTTGCCCAGTAGGGTGTCGACCACTTCCTGCCGCGCCTTGACGCTGCGCTTGTTTTGTCGGCCCCAGGCCTGGCTCTCTTCCTGCAGAAGCTCTTCCAGGGCTTCCCGGCCAGGCAGAGAGAGCTGGAATTTGGCGGCAAGGGAACGTAACTCGTCGGGTATCTCGGCGGCATGACTGACCAGAACAAGGGCTTGGTTGGGGTTGCCGAGAGCGATCTCTTTGAGCTGTCGCAGAGTCAGAGGATCGTCGAGCCAGTGATGAATATCCATCAACAGGTAGATAGCGCTCACTGTGCGGCCTGCCACCTCTCCAAGAACCTTGGAAGGTTCCCGTATGGCGAGATGGCTGGTCTGATTGTTATGCAAGTTCTTCAGGCCGCTCGCGACGGACCAACGCCAAAGCTGTCGTCCCAGCCGGGTGGCGAGACGTTCGAACAGGGCTTCAACCTGCTTTTCGTCGTCGGTTTCAATGAAGAGTAGAGATGTTCCGGAACTGATAATCAGTTCTATGTCCTGTAAGTCGCTCATTTGGGTCGAGGTTTGTCTGCGTTGGTTTAGATCATTACAATGCCAGTTCAGTCCGGCCAATCTATCCGCTCCTCTGCGTTGGTTCAACCTTGAACCGAAATAGAGACGGATTGCAGGCCATCTTGTTGCGTCACTTCAGGGATTCGATAATGAAGAAAATGCTTGCGCTAATGACCTGTCTCTCGCTCATGCTGAGCCTGCCGCTGCTCGCTGCACCGCAAACGGTCAGATTCGAGGCGATGAAAAAGCAACTTGCAGGGACTCCTGTAGGTGACATCCGGGCAGGATCGACCATCAAACTGCCTTTAATCACTTGGGGGGGCGATATTGCCACCATTCTGGCAAACGGCGATGCTCGCAAGACTCGCCAAGGCAGTATCTTTGCCAAGGCCGGGCTTAGTTTCGAACTGGTTCGAGAGGATGTCTTCGCCAACCAGGTCAAGTCCTATATGCGAGGTGAGTCGCCCTATCTGCGCGGCACCTTGGGCATGATCAATATGGCCAGTGAACTGCTTGCAGCCGATCCCCGCACCAAGCCAGTAGTGGTCTATCAGCTAACCTGGTCCGCTGGCGGCGATGCTCTGGCGGTCAACAGTAAGATCCGCACCGCCGCTGACCTCAAGGGTAAGACCATCGGTGTGCAGGCCTACGGCCCCCATGTCTACTACATGAGCCGGCTGTTGGCTGATGCTGGATTGAGCCTGAAGGATGTCAAACTGAAGTGGTATCCCGACCTGACCGGCACCGACAACACCCCGATGGCAGCGATGCAGACAGGAGAAGTGGACGCAGCCTTCGCCATCACGCCGGATGCCATGCTGCTGACCTCGGGAGGTACCGTCGGTACCGGTGCGGAAGGATCTGTACGTGGCGCCCGGATTCTGCTCTCCACACGAACCGCTAACCGGGTGATCTCTGACGTCTATGTGGTACGTAGTGACTATTTCAAACAGCACCGTAAACAGGTGGAGGCCTTTGTCGGCGGACTGATGCAGGGGGCCGAAGAGCTGCGTGAATTGGCTGCCAGTAAAGGCAGTAGCGGCTACAAGAAGACCTTCACCACATCCGCCGAGTTACTGCTCGACAGCTCGCTGGCTCTGGCCGATGCAGAGGGTCTCTATGGTGACTGTCAGTTTGTGGAGTGGAAGGGTAATACGGATTTCTTCGCCAACCCCAACTATCCTCGTTCCCTGGAGCAGCTCTCCTCTGAGATTCAGACCAGCCTGATAGGCTTGGGCCTGTTGAACGGGCGTGTGAATCTTGCTCAGGCGGGATGGGACTACAACCTTTTTAAACAGAAACTGCGGTTTACTGATCGCAGTGAGTCGCCCCGTTTCGATAGCTCCCAGGTGACCTCGGTGATTGCCCGCAAGCAGCAGCAGGGAACACTGCAGGAGGGTGAGCTCTTCTCCTTCGAGATTTTCTTTGAGCCGAATCAGAATACCTTCGCAGTCGACCTCTATCAGAGTGCCTTCGATAAGGTGATTCAGTTTTCCTCCACCTATGGCGGCGCCCTGATCACAGTGGAGGGCAACAGCGATCCCCTGGGTTATCTGCGCAAGAAAAAGTCTGGTGAGTCCTCCATCGTACTCGGCAGGGTCAAGCAGGCGGCGAAGAACCTCAGCCTCTCACGCGCCATGGCGGTACGCGACAATATCACTCACTATGCGGGGCAGAAGGGTATCACCCTCGACCCAAGTCAGTTTGCGGTGGTGGGTCACGGCATCTCCAAACCCAGGAATGGCGTCTGTGGTCAGGATCCCTGCCCACCGAAGACAGAGAAGGAGTGGCGCGACAACATGCGTGTTGAGTTTCGCATCCTCCAGGTCGAGGCGGAATCCTCGGTCTTCAATCCACTCTAATCCGCTAGCCAAGGGACAATATCAATGGCAACAAAGAAAAAGGGAAACTGGGGCGGCACTCTGATTGTTGCCGCTGCCGTACTGGCTTACATCTATTTTTCTGAAGAGAACAGCCCAACAAATACCGTGGCAAATCAGGCGCCAGTCCCTAGCGGTCTCGACAAAGTCGAACTGAACTCCTACGGACTCAACGCAGTGCGAGATGACTGGCCCAAACTGGCCGACACCAGCGTACAGGATCAGCAGGACAAGCTTGCAAAAAATTACTATGTCATCCTTGATGACTCAGGCAGTATGAAGAGTGATGTCTGCGCCACCGGCCATGCCTCCCGATTGAGTGCGGCCATAGACGCCTTGTCGGCTTTTGCCGAGGGACTGCCGCAGCAGGCGAATCTGGGTGTAATGTCCTTTGACGGTGGGCGCTTCACTGAGTTGCTACCCATCGGCAGACAGAATCCCATGGCAATCGGTGGCCTTTCTCGGCGTATGGTGGTTGGTGGCAACACGCCTCTGGCGACGGCGATCACCCGCGGATATGAGGCCCTAAACCGACAGGCTTCGATACAGCTTGGCTACGGAGAGTATCACCTGGTGGTGATTACCGACGGCGAGGCCAGCGAAGGGGAGTATCCAGACAAGATCATTAAGAGGATCCTCACCGAATCACCTGTCGATGTGCACACCATCGGCTTTTGCATCGGCAGGCAGCATGTGCTCAACCAGCCCCGCTATCTCTCCTATCAGGCAGCAGACAACGTGCAGGCCCTGCGACAGGGTCTGCAGGACGTGTTGGCGGAGTCCCCAGCTTTCACTGTCTCCAGTTTTGAATGAGCGGCCTGTCGGCTGGGTAACGGAGGCATAGAGCGGGCATGAACAAACACCTCAAGATCTTTCTTGGCCTACTGGTTGTGGGCGTAGTGGTCATTGGGGCACTGCGGCTGTTGCTGCCCTACTGGACCGCCTTGCAACAGCGCTCCACCTCAGATGCCGCCGCCACCCGTGGGGTATTGCGTATCGGTGTCGACAACTGGATCGGCTACTTTCCCCTCTGTTCACCAGAGATGAGGCGCAATCTACGCAGCCACGGCTATACCCTGCAGTGTATCGATGATGCGGCGAACTACGCTGAACGATTTGACAAGTTGGCGGATGGCAAACTTGATTTTGCTGTCGCCACAGTCGACTCCTGGCTGTTGAACGGCTCCAACAGAGGTTACCCGGGGGTCATCGTCGCCGTCATTGACGAGTCCAAGGGGGGTGATGCCATCATCGCCCGCAGCGAGCGGATCGCCGACCTCAACGCCCTCACCCAAAGCAAAGGTTTGAAGATTGCTTTCACTCCGGCTTCTCCGAGTGAGCATCTGCTGAAGTCCGTGAACGCCCATTTCGATCTCGGTCTTTACAACCGTGGCAATGACAAGTGGCAGTCCCCAAGCGACGGTTCCGCCGCCGCCCTGGATCAGCTACTCAATAATAAGGTTGATGCAGCCGTACTCTGGGAGCCTGATGTCTCCAGAGCACTGGCCAAGAGGGGCATGGTTAAGTTGGTCGGTACAGAGGATACCGATAAACTGATCGTCGACATCCTGATCGCCGGTCGGCGTCAGGTCTCTCAGGACGCGGACGCGGTTCAGGCCCTGCTGGATGCCTGGTTCAAAACACTTGAGAGCTATAGTGCCAGCCGGGGCACATTGATTCAGGATATCCTTGACGAGACGGATCTGAAGAGGAATCAGGTCGATCCCATGTTGGAGGGGGTGGCCTGGGCCGGGTTGGCTGAGAATGGCACCCTCTGGTTTGATGTGCTGCAACGTCAGACATTCGGTAATGACGGTCTTATCGAGGCGATTCAGGCAGCTGCCCAGGTATTGGTGGAGAATGGGGATTTTGACCATTCGCCGGTGCCAGGAGACGATCCCTACCGGTTGACCAGCAAGCAGTTCATTCAGTATCTCTATCAGCAGACCTACCCCAACGGCGCCAGCGTTTCCCGGGAAAACTCCCTCAGCAGCGATTTCAAACCGCTCAGCGATGAGGCCTGGGCGGCGATGCGCCGGGTGGGTACCCTCAAGGTGGAGCCGATCAGCTTTCGGCGTGGCACCGGGCTGCTCGATCTGGAGGGGAAACGAACCATCGACCTGATCGTGGAGCGGTTACGCCGTTATCCCAGCTTTCGCATCCTGGTCGAGGGTCATACTGGCCTGGCTGGAGAGCCGCAACAGAATCTCAAGCTCTCACTCTCCAGGGCCGAGGCAGTCACCCGTTATCTAAAGGTAACCTATAGTATCGACGATGACCGCTTGCGAGCGATCGGCTATGGGGCATCTAAACCCCTGCCCAGGCAACCGGGAGAGTCGAACCGAGCCTATTCCTACCGTCTGCCACGGGTTGAGGTTTCGCTGTTGAGCGGAGGCCGCTGATGCCGGGAGAGTTTAAGAAAGCGCAAAAAAACAGCCGCTCCCTGCCCGACTTCTCCCGCCGCGCCATCACCCGCCAGGTAGTCACTACCACAGCGCAGAAGCCCTATGTGCTCTACCCACTGGCGGCAGGCTTATTGGGTGGTCTCTCGGCCCTGCTGCTGGGTACACCCTTATTACCTGCCCTGATTGGAGGCGGTATCGGACTCTTTGCCTGGATTCTAGACAATACCCTGCGCCGGGAACATCATGCCAACGATTATGTCAGCAAACTACATGAGATACTGGAGCGACGAACCCACGCCTCCCTTGCCTCCCTGGAGGCGGAACTGAAAGAGGTCGGTGAAACCGACGGGTATGAACAACTTAAGCGCCTCAAGCAAAAATACGAGACCTTTGACACTCTGCTACGACGCAAGCTGGAACCGTCTGAGCTAACCTTTGGACGCTACTTGGGCATGGCTGAACAGCTCTATTTGGGGGGGCTCGACAACTTGAACATTGTCGCCCATATCCGGCGGGGTCTGAACGCAATTAATCTTTCGCATATCCAGCGACGGGTCGATAAGATCGTTCGCGACGGAGAGGTCGATGCCGCCGAGAAGCAGGAGATGGAGGCACTCTCCCAGCGTCAGGCGCTGATGTTGCAACAGAACGAGCAGATTGCTTCCCTGTTGGCGCAGAATGAGACGGCGATGACCAAGCTGGATGAAGTGATGGCAGCAATCGCTCCCCTCAATCTGGGTGACCGGCGGGCCACTATGGATATAGAAGAGGCGATGTTGGAACTTGAAGAGCTGGCGCTCCGCAGTGGCGATTACGAAACCGATAGCTGAATGATCTGTCGGGCATATCCAGCACAGACATTTAAATTGCCCGCAATGGGGGCGTGTTACAATCAGCGCGACTATGCTGAGGAGGAAGTTAATCCATGAGCGGACAGGACAACGAATTGGTCTTCGCAGATAAGGAACGACTAAAGACGGAGCTGGATCTCAAGGATCCATTTGCCGTACCGCAGGATACAGGCAGCGACGTGGACAGCAAACTCGAGGCCCAGGCGGAGGATGTGGTGGCACGCATCATCTCCACCGATCTCAACGACAATGCTGGTCAGGAGCAAGTGAAGGCGGCAGTTGAAACTATCGGCATGAATCTGCAGAGAGAGGCCGCTCGACGCAGCGCCATGCTTAAGCAGCCCTTGTCAAAAATGATGAAGGACAGCGAAGAGGGCAGTACGGTTGCCAGTTCGCTGATCGATCTGAAAATGCAGGTCGAGGATCTCGACCCAGCCCAGATCAACCTCGAGGCAGGCTGGGTGACCCGCGTGTTGGGTTACATCCCAGGTGTGGGTACCCCAGTCAAACGCTACTTTTCCCGCTTCGAGAGTGCTACTACCACCATTGATGCCATTATTAACTCACTGGAAGCAGGACGGGAGCAGCTCAAACGGGACAATGTGACGCTGACTGCCGATCAGCAGGCCATGCGCGAGCTGACCCACAAGCTGGATCGCACCATCCAACTGGCTCAGCTGATCGACCGACAACTGCAGAACAGACTTGATACCGAAATCCTGCAGGACGATCCACGACATAGGTTTTTCTCCGAAGAGGTGCTCTTCCCCCTGCGTCAGCGTACCCAGGACCTGCAACAGCAGTTGTTGGTAAATCAGCAGGGTTTCCTAACTACCGAGATGATCATCCGCAACAACAAGGAGCTGATGCGGGGTGTGAATCGGGCGCTCAATACCACGGTCAGCGCGCTGCAGGTCGGGGCGACCCTGGCCATGGCATTGGCCAATCAGCGTATCGTGCTGGAGAAGGTGGAGGCGATCAACACCACCACCGAGAATCTTATAGCCTCAACGGCGGAACGCTTGAAGACACAAGGGGCACAAATTCAAAAGCAGGCCTCCAGTTCTCAAATCAAGGTGGAAGTCCTGAAACAGGCCTTCGCCGATATCAAAACCGCCCTGGATGATATCAGTAGCTACCGGCAGAAAGCACTGCCTGAGATGGCCGCCAATATTCTCGAAATGGATAAGCTGTCGAAAGAGTCCGAGGAGCAGATCCGGAAGATCGAAAATGCGGAAGAGACCATGGGTGACTTCCCACTGGAAATCATTGAATAGGAGATGAAGATGATTAAACGAGTACTGCCCCTGTTGCTGGCCCTGATGGTGCTGGCGCCCTACTCGCTGCAAGCCAAGGAGAGTTTTCGAGTCGCCTGGTCCCACTACACCGGTTGGGAACCATGGGGTTATGCCAATCATGCCGGCATTCTGAAAAAGTGGGCTGATAAATATGACATCGATATCGAGCTGACGCTGGTGAATGACTATATCGAGTCGATCAATCTCTATACTGCCGGTAAATTTGACGCCTGCGCCATGACCAATATGGATGCGCTGACCATCCCGGCAGTAGGTGGTATCGACAGCGAAGCGGTGGTGGTCGGTGACTTCTCCAACGGCAACGACGGGATTGTGATAAAGGGTGGCAATACAGTGGCTGATCTCAAGGGTCGTACCGTCAATCTGGTCGAGCTGTCTGTCTCTCACTATTTACTGGCCAGAGCACTCGACATGAACGGCCTCTCCGAGCGTGATGTCAAGCTGGTCAATACCAGTGATGCCGACATCGCCGCACTGTTTGTCTCCGATAAGAACGGTGCTGCTGTAACTTGGAATCCACCACTGATGCAGGCGCGCAACGCTGAGGGGGCGAAACTGGTATTCGACTCTTCCAATATTCCAGGTGAGATCATCGACCTGATGGTAGTGCGCAGCAATGCACCAGATAGTCTTAAGTTGGCACTGAGTGGTGCTTGGTACGAGACCCTGGCTGTGATTACCGGGAAGGATGCTGCCGCTGAACAGGCCATGGAATATATGGCCACAGCCTCAGGTGCCACTTTGGCCGAATTCAAAGCCCAGCTGGCAACTACTGCCATGTTCTACAAGCCCGCCGATGCAGTCGCCTTTGTCGCTTCCAGCAAACCCATGGAGACCATGGAACATGTCCGCCAATTCTCCTTCGCCAAGGGGCTTTATGGCGACACTGCCGAATCGCCCGATTTTGTCGGCATCCAGTTCGATGATGGTAAACTGCTGGGTGATGACGGCAATATCAAACTGCGCTTTAGCAGCAAGTGGATGAAGGTTCAGCAGTAGCGGAGATAATAATGGGCTTGGAAACAACATGAGCAACCTTTTCGGGATCCATGCAAAGCCTACAGGTTGGCTGAAGTGGCTGCTTGCGATTTTACCTTTTGCTCTGATGCTCGGGGTATACCTTACCGCATCTGAAATACGTCACCGGGAGAATCCCAGCGACAAGCTGTTACCGAGTATCAGTCAGATGACCAACGCAGTAGAGCGCATGGCCTTCCAGGAGAATAAGCGAAACGGTAAATACCTGATGGTTGCGGATACTCTAGCCAGTTTGAAAAGGCTGCTTATCGGCCTCTCTATGTCGGCGGTGACCGGTTTGCTACTTGGCCTCAATATGGGGCTTTTCCCTGGTTTGGACCGTGGTTTCAACCCTTTTCTCACATTCATCTCCATGATTCCGCCGCTGGCGATACTGCCTGTCCTCTTTATCAGTTTTGGTGTCGATGAGTTGGCCAAGGTGATGCTGATCTTTATCGGTACCTTTCCGCTCATCAGCCGGGATATTCGTTTGGCGGTGAGGCAGATTCCTCGGGAGCAGATCACCAAAGCGTTGACACTGGGTGCCTCCCAGCTGGAGATCGCCTATCGGATTATGCTGCCCCAGGTGATGCCCAGACTGCTGATCGCAGTGCGCCTCTCGCTCGGTGCGGCCTGGCTCTTTCTCATCGCCGCAGAAGCCATCGCCGCGGATGAGGGGCTGGGTTACCGGGTCTTTTTGGTGCGTCGCTATCTGGCGATGGACGTCATTCTGCCCTACGTGCTCTGGATTACCTTCCTCGGTTTCCTCTTTGATTGGTTGTTACGCATGGCCGAACGACGCTTCTTCCCTTGGCATGTAGGGGAGGAGAATTAATTCTAAGATCATGAACACCAGCAATCGCTATCTTATTATCGAGGATCTCTACAAGCGCTACGGCAACAAGTTGGTGCTAGACAATATTGACCTGTCGGTGGATCAGGGTGAGCTTTGTACCCTCGTCGGTCCCAGCGGCTGCGGTAAATCGACTCTACTGCGCATTCTGGTGGGTGAGGAGCAACAGAGCGAGGGCCGGGTTCTGCTTGACGGAGAATCGATCAGCACCCCCGATGAGAAGCGTGGCATCGTCTTCCAACGATACTCTCTCTTTCCCCATCTAAGTGTGCTCGACAACGTCACGCTGGGCTTGCGTCTGGGCGGACGGGCCGGCTCCGACAAGTTGAGTAACAAACAGATTGAGGAGGAAGCCCGCAGCTACCTGAAGCGGGTACGACTGGAAGCCCACGGTCATAAGTATCCCCATGAACTCTCTGGTGGTATGCAACAGCGGGTCGCCATAGCACAATCATTGATTATGAAGCCCAAACTGTTACTGATGGATGAACCCTTCGGTGCGCTCGACCCCGATACACGTGAGGATCTGCAGCTGTTTCTAATCGAGCTCTGGGAAGAACAACAGATGACCATCTTTTTCATCACCCATGATCTGGAAGAGGCAGCCTTTCTAGGTACCCGTCTACTGGTACTGTCCCAATACTATCGAGACGATCGTGGTGATGGCCAGGAGATCAATCGCGGTTCCAAGGTGGTTGCCGATCATGCACTACCCCGCTACATGAGCAGTACTGCGGTTAAACATAGCACTGAGTTTGGTGATCTGATACAACAAGTGAGAGAAGAGGGGTTCAACCCGGAATATCTTCAACATGCCAAGGCATTCAATTTGACCCATCCCAACGCCTACCAGACACTGACCGAAGAGGAGTTGAGAGAGAGTAATGAACGAAGTAAAAAACAGTGAAGTAAGCTGGCGCGATTGGATAGTACCGCTCAGTGAAGAGAGTAAGACATTACGCCAGATATTGAAGGAATCATCCCATCTCAAGGCGGGTCAGGACGATATTCCTTTGATTATCCAATTGGTAGAGAATCCTAAATTCGATATTCCGGGTATCGATCTTTTCAATGGCGCTGTTGATCTTGAAACCCATGATTGCATCCATGTGTTACTTGGTCGGGGAATGCTACCCAAGGATGAGGCTTTCGTGATTGGTTTTACCATGGGCAGTACCAATCGAGTCAGCTCCACAGAGGAGCGACTCTTTTCCCTCGCAGCAAAGTATCTCTACCCTGGGCCGTATAAATTCAACGAGGAAGAGATTGAGGTCTTCAAGGACGCCACCAGACTTGGCTTTATTTCGGATTGCCAACCGCTTTCTGCGGTAAATTATGATCAGTACATGGATATGCCAGTCGCACAGATCCGCGAGCGAATCGGATTGGAGCCGGATCTGCTCAAAGCCTACTATAGAATCGAGAAGAGTAGATATCCGACGGACAAAGCGAGTAACCGGCTTATAAGTTTTTAACCCAGCACCTTAATAGCCATGTTCAGCCGAAGTATGTGACTGCCAAAAGTTCGTCAGCAATAAAAAACTACTCAGACTTTGCGCCAGGCAGTGGACACTCCGCCATCTCCGACATCCGTGCTGCGATACCTTGTATGGTGACAATACCCATATATTGGCCTGCATCCACAACGAAGAGATAACTGGTATCGTTCTTCTCCATAAATGCCAGTGCCTTGATAGCAGGGGCTTCGGAATTGATAAACCGGCCGGCATCACGAACATACTTATCCACTGAAGAACAAAGCACCTCCTTAACCTTCTCCTCCGCATTATTCACACAGGAGAGAAAACTACCCAGAAGTGGCGCCATATCCACCATATGTTCCGGCAGACATGAAAATTCCATAATATTCTTCAACGTCACCCGACCGCTGATCGCTCCTTTACTATCAATGAACGGCAATGCCTGAACATGTGCACGGCCACACTCCGCAAATACATCACGCACGAGCATTCCGCTTTTGACAACCTTGGTTTGAATCATGACATCACTTACCAGCATATTACTAATCAGACCATAAGTGTTATGACACTCAGCCGTAGAGTATTGGCTGACAGCATCAAAGATATCGAATATAGAGATAGATACTTGCTATTGCAACGCTCAGCAACATCAATGGGAAAGCCATCGCCATGAAAGGCAAAAAGCGGATTCTATGACCTGCCCGTTCAGCAAAACCAGCCACAATCAGATTCGCACTGGCACCAATCAAAGAGCCATTGCCACCCAGGCATGCCCCAAGGGCCAGTGACCACCACAACGGCATAAGATTCTCAGCACCACCAAAGGTTGACGCCATCGATTCGATCATCGGGATCATGGTCGCCACAAAGGGGATATTATCGACCACGGCTGAGGCGACGGCAGACACCCAGATAATCGAGATCGCTGTCACTGCCATGTCGCCACCAGTCAGACTAATAACATAATTTGCCAGCATACCCAGCAAACCAGCATGCTCAATTCCGCTGACTACGATAAATAGACCGATAAAGAAGAATATGGTCACCCATTCCACTTCGCCAAATGAGTGGTGCACATCTTCAGTCTGCTCCTCTGCCTTTTTACCAATATTCACCAAAAACATCAGCATACCAGCACCAAACATAGCTATGGTCGCAGGTTCAAGCTGTAGTGGATGCGCAAATACAAAACCGGTAACGACCAGGGATAATACGACCAGTGACTGTTTCAGCAGGCGACTATCTGTAATGGCATCGCGTTCTCTGAACTGCATTATCCGATGACGCGCCTCATCCGTTGCCTGCAGATCCTTCCCCCATAGAAAGTAAAATAGAACCAGCATCACAACCAGAATCAACAATGAAATCGGACCAAGGTTCAGTAGAAAATCATTGAAGCTAAGGCCGACAGCAGAACCGATCATGATGTTCGGTGGGTCACCAATCAGTGTTGCCGTTCCACCAATATTGGAAGCGAAGATTTCGGCAAACAAATAGGGATAGGGATTAACATCCAACTCTTCGGTGATCAGCAGGGTAACCGGCGCAATCAACAGGACGGTGGTCACATTGTCGAGGATTGCTGAAAAAAATGCCGTTACCACGGACAACATCAGCATGATACCCCAGGGACTCGCCTCCACTTTCTTCGCCGACCAGACCGCGACAAACTGAAAAACCCCACAACGCCGGGTAATCGCCACAATCACCATCATGCCGGTTAACAGCCCCAGGGTATTAAAGTCCACACCAGCAATCGCCTGCTGTTGATTCAATACACCAAGGCTAATCATCAGTCCTGCACCAAGCCCTGCAACAATCGCACGATTGATCTGCTCGGTCACAATGACGGCATAGGTGACGACAAAGATTATGGTTGAGACCCACAACGGGTCCCATCCAAAAACAACCTGGGAAACGTTTTCTAAATCATGCATCAGCGACTATGTCTCACTCTCGGAACTTTTATCGACGTTCTCTTCTGCTTCTGCTTTCTCAGAATCTCCACATATATGTTGCAGTTCTCCATCCTGACTCCCTGAAACCATATTCATGACCAATTTATCCAGTACATCCCAAGAAGATATCATTCCAACCAACTTTCTATTTTTACCTTTCACAATAATCACTGGCAAGCTGGTATCCATATTTTGATCCAACAATTCCAGTACCTCGGGAAAGGTCGCAGATGGTTTACAAAACACCAACTTTTTCTTTTTCTCAAGATAATCAGTAACTGGTTTTTGCCCGATATCACCCAGCCGCTTGTATAACTCTTCCACCTCATCAGGCATAAAACTCAAGTCTTTCAGGCCGTGGTCAATCTGAGCCGCTTTCGGTAGCAACAGTGAGATGATCCGGCGGATGCCGAACAGACCGATAAACTGGCCTTCGTCATCCACCACAGGGAGATTACGTATCTGATGGGTATGCATTATCTGCAGAGCATCGCACACCTTATCATTCGGACTGAGCTTTCTCAGCCGAAAGCTCATTATATTTTCTGCTGTCACGAATCTGAGTCCTCATAAAGTATGCGGTAGAAGGGGACCTCTGATAAAGCCTGAACTGAAGGGATTAGTGATCAGAACCTGTCAATCCGAGGTTCAATTACACCTATCCGCCGACTATTGCGACGAAATTGAACAGTAAAAGGCAGACGGCGCCCCAAGATGCGAGTTCGTGATTCGTTCAGAGGATCCCTAGGCACAGTATAGACTGCGATTGTAATACTGAACATCATATAGAAAGTACCCGCTAAGGAAACGAATAAAATACTAGGGTTATTGCTTATATCCCTTTTCGAAATTCGACTATATGATACCGCGACGGAAGAAACCTATTATCAACTCTTAAATTGTTAAAGTAATTTTATAGGGATATTTATGAACAAAGGGACACTGCTTCGCTTATCATTTCTACTGCCACTTGCACTTATATTCGCTCTTCAAGGTTGTGGAGGAGGTGGCGGTGGTGGCGGTGATGATGATAATGACAACTCAAACAATACTGATGTCGAGGATACCACTGATGTCGACGATTCCACTGATGACAACAGTGTTAGTGATCTCAGTTCAAAAATTTGGATGTCTTCAAATTGTATCCAGGATAGTGCTGGCGTCTATTTTAAAACATTGTATAAATTTACGGCTAATGGTGAGGTTCTAGAGGGCTACCAAGACTTTCAAGACACCAGCTGCACAACACGTAAAGATGAAACTTTCTTACCGTCCAGCCTCATGACAACCTACACAAAAGGGGCGAGTGAAACGCTACAAGATGGCGCAAATGGCTACTTGATTACAATCGCTTTCAATAACGTCACTGTTGATGGTTACTACACGATTACCAGTCAAGACAACCTCTGTTTTACAAGTAATTTTTCAATCAACACGGCAGATTTTTCGTATGAGATCATTCCCTCTGCTCCGATAGACTACAATAACTGCCTGACCATCCACAGCGATGCAAATGGTCAAGACCCTAATCCAAACCCCAACCCAAATCCCAATCCTCAAAACAGTGATTTGCTTGGCATGTGGTGGTTACAGACATTATGTTATGCCTTTGACACCGGTGGTACTTATAACATTATCTTAAAATTTACCGAGGACAATAAAGTACTCTATGCAACCCTTCCCTATGAGAGTAATGATTGTTCTGGAAATCCTTCCACCTCATCAACCTTTATGGAATTTAATTCGCCAACAACTTACTCAGATCTCGGAGAAACGACACTTGCTAATGGAACGCTTGGTCATAATCTAAGGTTCAGTTACGCTTCTGCGGGCACTGATGATGGATATTATATATTCAATGCCCAAAACTACCTTTGTTTATCCTATAATTTATCGGGATTCAGTAATAATTACACTACCGATATCGATTATGATAACTGCATGAAAAAGCTAAACACAGATAACTAGTTTTAGTGGACTGATATCTATGGCATGAGGCAGCCACAATAACCATTCAATCGATGGTCATTTGGTTGCCTCAATCTTACCAACACAGACCAGGTGTTTATTGTAAACGGGAATTAGAAGCACACTATGGATCTACCCGGTTGATCCCGTTTACTTGCAACGCTACCGGAAAGTCACATGCACGAATAAGAATGGAACCATCCTCTTCATAAACCCCGTTTTCTATCAGTGTTCTAGCCGCATTTTGAATATCGACTCGATGCTGAGCTACAAACTGCATAGGTTTCAAATCTGAGGGGCCGAATTGTTCTTTTAAAATCTCCAACGAGATCCGGCAAAGCACGCGTGTTTTGTCAACATCTGCTGCAATAGTTGCCACTTTGGAAGTGGTATTCCAACATTCTAGCCTCGGGAATAAAATCACTTTGTCTCCTTAAACAGGGCCGATTCGATTAGTGTTAACAGGCCCTAGCGCATCACAATTCAAATGCAGTTACGGCAAGATACTAAACAGTCTGTTTCAAAGTCATGCATACGACCTATCAGCCCAAAAAATAATCGACTTGCCCGATCCTTCCCAATGGTGATTGGGTTTGGCTTTTCAACTTCTCTACATCCTTGGGGGGCGCATTTTGCAGCGGTTAGTCGATCCAGGTAGAACCATAGTACTCCTTACCCGACTGATTGAGAACATAGTGACGAGAACCAACTTTATCACTGGCAGCTCCACATGCAGCCAACGCGTCACTGAAGGGATGGAACTGAGATAGCTGGATACGACGACTATTTTCTAGTGTACCTCGTCATAGATTCTGTACCATTCAGAGCCGCCCCAATACGTCAGATCAAGGCGTGGCTCGCAGGGAATGGCAGGCCCTTTACAAGAGCCACAACGCAGAGCTGGCGTATTGGGGCGACTCCCTACGGGCGAGCCAGGAAGGGGTTATCCGCGATGTTATGTCTCTTGGCAAGGGAGGGGCCATTCCCTGCGAGGCATGCCTTGCACCCCAAGGGCACTTCCTTCGGGGCGCGGCTAACCCCTTCCAGACTCGCTGAATGGTACAGAATCTATGACGAGGTACACTAGCACACTGTATCAGCTATTGTTTGAGGTAGCAGGAGTCACTGGTTAGAACATATATCCAATCCAACCAGAATCTTCTCCTTATCTGAAAGGTCACCGATAATCCGTCTCATCGGTTGCGGTAGCTTCTTGATCAATACTGGTGTTGCTAGAATCTTCTCCTCCTCAGCCAAGGATGGATTATCGAGCAGATTGATCACCTCAGTATCGTAGGCATTACTGAACTCAGGCTGTTGACATAGCAGTTTGAGATTTTCTATAGCACGCTGTGCGATGGGGGTAAATCCGACGATATAGAGCCTAACGATCTGCTTTGTCATATTCAGTCCCTTAATCCTCTCATGGTTTTCCGCTGATCAACCACCTGGCTGGCCTGGCGCTGTAACTCATCTAACTGATGCATCAAATCGCGTTTCTGCGAATCGAATTCAGCTTCCAATGCCTTCTGTTTTGAGTCATAGGCTGCTTGCATTGTAGATAATGCCCGTTCAACCTGCTCGAGTTCGTGCCGCTTTCGTTCTACCTCCTGCTGATCCTGTTTGATACGCGATATCTTTGCGCTACCGATAACCAGTTCACCTTCACCGATATAGGGATCTTCCAGCACAATACCGCTCTCTCCAATAGTGAACTCCTTTACTTGATTGGAAGTTTTGCAGCCCCGTGATTTAACTACGTTGATCAGGCGGTTAAGCTCGCCATTACTCTCTACCTGACGCAATCTGAACCAGGTATCAACCAGGCTGGATATGGCCAGTTCACTGTAATCGTCAGATGCATCGGGTAGAAGTTCGGTAAGTACCAGTGTCGTGCCCAGTTCCTTAATATAGGAGATAAAGCGGATCATCAGCATCTTTACCATGCGTGACGATCCCATATCGATCAACGCGGAGACCGGGTCAAGCACCAGCAACTCCGGTGACTCCTTTTCAACCAGATTGATAATGGTAATCAGATGATCCTCTAATCCCATCTCGATGGCTCGGCCAGTGTGGATTATCAACTTTCCCGCATCGCTGTGGGTAGAGAAATCGATCCCCACTGATTGCAGATTACGCTTTAGATCGCTCTCCGATTCTTCGAAGGAGACATATATCGCCTTCTCACCATTTTTTAAGACTTGATTCAGGAATGTGCTGGCCAAAATGGTCTTACCACTGCCAGAACGTCCGCTGATCATCAGGCCAGCCCCTTTGAAATAGCCTTCACCTCCCAACATGTTATCAATTCGCTGATTACCGGTACTGACCCGATCCAATTTCATAGCGTTTTTTAGGTGAGTTGCCGTGATCGGCAGCAGAGAAACACCACTCTGTGTAAGGCTGAAAGGGTAGTTGTTGGAACCGTGTGCCGAGCCCCGCATTTTCACTACCCGCAGGTATCGAGTCATCAGCTGGTTGTCGAGTGTCTGGTTCAAATGGATTACACAATCCACCGCATACTCTTCTAACAGGCTTTGTTTGATCTCCTGGGAGGCTGACATGGTGACCAGAGTAGAGACCCCTTTCTCGCGAATCCAATCGAAAAGCTCCAATATCTCTTTCCGTGGCTCATTTACCCCAAGTCCCAATAACAGGTTTTGCAGTGAATCGATAACCAGTATCTCTGAATCACTGCGTTCAATGGCATGGCTTATGCGCAATAGAATCGGTGAAAGGTCATACTCACCTACCACCGTTTCGCTCAGGTTGGGGCGAAAATCGAGGATTATCAGCTTGCCTGAGGCATGATGATCTGTACCTGCCATGCCGAACTCGTCCATATAGCCGACCAAGCGTTCGGGGGATTCTTCACAGGTTACGATTATCGCCGGGTTGCCCTTTTGCAGCTGGGCATTTGCAAAGCTCAAACTGAATACTGTTTTTCCTGTACCTGGCCCACCTTTCAGCAGGGTCGGACTGGCCGCCGGATAGCCTCCCTTTAATATGGCATCGAAGCCTTTAAGCCCGGTGGTTACCTTGTTGTTATTCATCCGTCCTCCCGTTTTTTCTACTATTGCCACCAAGCTTAGCGTAGTGGTTCTATCTTATTGCGCATATCTGACGCCTGTTTGCTCATTTTACTTGCTTCCTGAGCAAAACCTATGGCGATGATGAATATTTCAGATTGGGAAAGGTCACCAACAAATCGGTGCCGAGAGTGCTCCGGTGTCTCAATCACCAATGTTGGTACCGCAATGATATTTTGTTGCTCGAATTGTACCGGGTTATCCTGAAGATCGACGAGTTCCAAGGTATAGGCTTCAATTAGATTATCGCAGCAGATTTTGGCTAGTCTGTCAGCAGTAGAGTTAGATTTTGGCTTCGATGAATCTATATAGAGTAGAAAATGGTATTTCTCGACACTACTATTAGATTTCTTAGATGACATGTCGATATTCTACTTCAGCACACTCGTTTAACCTAGAGAAAGAAGTTGGTAGCGTCTCATCACAACCAGTAATTTACTATCAGAATAGAGCGACAACTACTTTTCCAGGTTTGAGGGCACCTCTATTAATTGCTAATGCCCTTAAGTGTAGATTACTATTCAGCCACTGTCGTCGACAAATGAACGCACCTCATCTCCCAGTGCTTAACCCTGAAATTCCTCGGGCAGGCATAAAGTTAACTTCACCACACTAACCAGACTTTGAATCTGTTTTGAGAAATAACCTTATATAGATGGCTCTCAAAATATATTGTAAAACTTTAGAATATATCCTTCGAATATTTCTTGCAGTTAATCTGTATTGGATTATCAGTGGTGAGAAGAGTTGAATGCGAGTTGATCTTTCTTGGTTTCTGAGTTCTGAAAACCATTACCTGGCACAGTATGAGAGACTGAGAAAAAAGCAAAAATCATCAGCGTGTCAAATATGATCAGTGCATATAGTGCAGCCGATTCATCGTTTACTCCCCTCCTCCCTTCGTGGTGGAGGGGAATTTACTCACGTTTCAGGAGTAGGTGAGTAGAGTAACAGCAGCCATTTAACTTAACGACTTAAGGTTTCCAACTCTCTTATTATTTCTTTGGTTCTAATGTCTGCCTTCTTAGCGATACTGGAAAGTACTCTAGTCGGCGCTATCTTATCCTTTTGATTGCCATAACAAGGAGACCCCCTGAAGTAGATCCTGAATGTATGAGCCAGAATTTTCTCAGGCCCTGTAAACCTGCTTAGGTTTGTGACGACGTCTCTATTGAATTCACCGTCGCATTCACAGGACATATGGCCTTTATCCAGATAACATAAATCGTGTCTTTTACATATTGCATCTAACGTATCGATAGGCTCTTCAGCCTTTTCAGGATTTGAAGGGTGATTCAAGCCACACCAATTGCCATATTTTGGCATGACTGATGAGCTTTCCTCTGCTTCTTCTGCTTCAGCCAAATCAAATTCTTGATTTAATCCTTCAGCCTTCAGAGAGAAAATTGAAAATATCATTAAAAAGAAGATACAGTTTTTTTTCATTCCGATTCCTTTCGAACCTGCCGATTTCTGCTTTCTGCCACTTTTGGCGCGTTGAGCGCTGTAGGATACAATAAGATCCAACTATAAATAAAATCTATGGTTAACAGAAAATAACATTCTGCGAATAATAAGTTGTTCCAATTTTTGCAAACAGGTCTATAAGTTTAGTAAGAGACTCTATTAACACCTAAATACATAGCAGTATAGTTGGGTATTGGTTGGCTACTTACGCCCAGCAAAATCACAAAGTCACCTCAGAAGCCAGGTTGAGAAGGGCTAGATGCAAGGTATTCCACATCTAAGATCCGATGTTCTCGCAACCCTGGGATATAAGGATCTATCTCTTATCAGCGAGACAGAGATTTTTTTAATCTACCGCGTTCGCTCGCCTGATATTCGTCCTGTTCTGGTAAAAACAGCCCCGATTCTCAGACTGCCGGTGGCAGTGAGAAAGCAGCTCGATCATGATCGGGATGTTATCGACTTACCTGGAGGATGAGGCCGGTGAGATCGAGGAGGCTTACCAGTTCTGTACGACCGCTTAGCTTGCGTGATCTTCTCAATATGCCAGAAATGAAGGGTATGGTGCTGAACATGATCAACCGGTACAGCAGGCATGGAATCTTGAATTTTCAAGCAACAAGCATAGCGGGTACCAGGCAAAACATGACAACAAACTCATTCGAAAATGATCCTGTAAAAAAACCATGAACCCTTCAGATTACAACAAGATATTGGTAGTTGATGATAACGCAGGCAATCTTCAGCTGCTGATCGAGCTATTGACCGAGAAGGGTTATACCGTCTATCCCGCCATCAACGGTGAACTGGCAATGGAATTTGTCAATTCGAGACTGCCCGATCTCATCCTGCTGGACATCAAGATGCCAGGATTGGACGGCTATGAGGTTTGCCGACGACTAAAAGCTGATGACAATACGCGACAGATCCCGATTATTTTCCTCAGCGCCCTGGAAGATGAAAGTGATAAAGTGAAGGGCTTTCTGGCAGGCGGCGTGGACTACATCACCAAACCGTTCCAGCCTGAAGAGCTGCTTGCCCGAGTTGGTGTCCATCTACGTCTGCAAGAACTCACCAAAGGATTGGAGCAGGAGGTCAGCGCTCGCACTTTAAAACTGCGGATTGCCAACAAACACCTTGAGGAGGAGATCAATCGGCGCCAAGAGGTAGAAGAGGCGTTGCGCGAAAGCCGACTGCGATTGGGAAACATCGTCTTCAACAGCCCGGGCGCCATCTACCGCTGTGCCAATGACGAACACTGGACCATGGAATTCGTCAGCGCAGCTATCTCACAGATCAGCGGGTATCCAAGCGAAGAGTTTCAGCACAACCAGATACGCTCGTTTGCCAGCATCATTCATGCAGACGACCAAAAAAGCGTTACCGATGCAGTAACAACTGCGCTAACAAACAAAGATCGTTACCAGGTGGACTTCCGCCTGATGGCGGCAGATGGCACTCAGCGTTGGGTGCATAACCAGGGCCTGGGCGTCTTCGGCTCCGATGGAAAGCTACTCTACCTGGATGGCATCATAGTCGACATTACTGCCCAGCGAAAAGCGGAAGAGATGCTCAAGCTCAGCGCAGAACGGATGGAGACCCTGCTGCAGCTCTACCAGATGAGTGATGCCAGTCAGGATGAACTTATGCATTTCACCTACGAGGCGGCGATCCGATTGACCCACAGCAAGCTGGGCTATCTTGGATTGATGAATGATGACGAAACCACCCTTAACGTCAAATACTGGTCCCCGGAGGCCATGGCAGGGTGCGATGTTGAAGGCACGCCGAAGATATTTCCTTTAGCAGGATCGGGGCTGTGGGGCGAAGCCATACGCCAACGCCGCCCGATTATCACCAACGACTACATCGCACCAAACCCTTGGAAGAAAGGCACACCGGAAGGACATGTGAAGCTGATTCGCCACATGAATCTACCCGTGATCGTTGACCATAAAATCGTCATGGTGGCCGGTGTTGGAAACAAAGAGGAGGACTATAATGAAGGTGACGTACAACAGCTTAGATTGCTGATGGAAGGTATGTGGCGTCTGATCGAGCCTATGTGCACAGAGCAGGGAGATAGCGTGATACACCATAGCTAGTGTAGTGTCCTATACAAATCATACATTTAGACGAGACCTATCTCAGTTTGCGTTTAAATCACCTGCCTCGCCCTGCGGGAAGTTCTGATGTGTTTAGAGATGGATTCAGATGCCATCAGATGCATGTGACAACCACCCACGTTAATATTCCGCCAGCAAAGTCAGCATGACGGGATTGAGGCTGATGTGAAACGTATTGCCCCAAGATACCAACCAATCCCGCTAATTGTTATAGGTTTGTTTAGCCTGTTCACCCTTCTAGCCACTAGCAACGCTCAGGGTGGTAATGAACTGTCGCCTCAGAGCCACCCGTTAACTCAGCCGCAACAGAACGAGATCGTGTTCCGCCATCTGACCATCGATGACGGCCTCTCAGACAATTCTGTCTATCATCTGCTGCAGGACCGTCAAGGCTTTATCTGGGCCACCACCGTCAATGGCATCAATAGGTACGACGGGATCTCATTCAGCAAATTCACGCCCATGGCGCCAGGCAGTGGCCAAAGCACGCCACAGTTCTACCAGACCGTGATCGAAGACCGCGATGGCATTCTCTGGTTTTGCAACTATGGCGCCGGTTTGGTTCGCCATGACCCGGTGCTCAATAGCTGGAAGTTCTATCAGCACGATGAAAGCAATCCCAACAGTCTGGCACATAACACCACCTGGTTCGTGTTTGAGGACCGTGACGGCATCCTCTGGGTCTCAACCTTTGGCGGTCTGAGCCGTTTCGATCCGGCCACGGAACAGTTCACCAACTACCGTCACGAGCCGAACAACCCATACAGTCTGGGCTACGATATCCTCTCGCAGATCAGGCAGGATGCCGACGGCATGCTCTGGATCGGCACCTATGGCGGCGGCCTGGAAAAGTTTGATCCCGGCAGCGGCCTCTTCACCCACTACCGCCATGACCCAGCCGATCCCGAGAGCCTGAGTGACGACACTATCGAGACCATCTGGATCGACCCCGATGGCAGCATCTGGGTCGGCACCGACAACGGCCTCAACCACTTCGACCCGATCAGCGGGCGTGCTGTGCGCTATTTCCACGATGAGAAAGATGCAACCAGCCTGAGCCACAACGCTGTCTTGCATGTGATGCGCGACAGTCGTGGCCAACTCTGGGTATCAACCTCTGGTGGCGGCATCAGCCGTTTTGAAGAGCGGCAGCAGCAGTTCATCCACTACCGCCATGACCCCTACGATCATCAGAGCCTGAGCACCGACATCAGTCCAAACTTTATCGAAGACCGCAGCGGAGCACTCTGGTTCGCAACCTATGGCGGTATCGACATCTACGACCCAGGCAACCACTACTTCAATCGTTACCGACATCTGCCTGGGAATCCCGACTCGTTACCGGCAGGCCAGGTGCGTGCGATCACCCAGGATGGGGACGGCATCTTCTGGATTGCGATGTGGGATCAGGGTCTGGTGCGTTTCGACCGGGACAACAACAGCTACACCCGCTATCGGGCAGAACCGAACAATCCCAACAGCCTGAGCAGCGACAGCATCTTCGATCTGCGTTACGACCCGCGCGGCTGGCTATGGGTCGCCACCATTGCTGGGCTGAACAGGCTCGACCTGAGCAGCGAAACCTGGACCCAGTACCATGGCGATTCAGACAATCCCAACGCCCTGGCCGATGATTGGATCTCAAGCCTGACCCTGGATAGTCGCGGCGAACTCTGGTTGGCAGTTTATGGCGCGGGCCTGCACCGTTTCGACCCGCTCAGCGAAACCTTCACACGCTACCCACACGACTCGAATAACCCCGACACCCTGGCCAATAATAATATCAACTATGTCATGTCCGCTGTCGACGGCACGCTCTGGATAGGCGGCGACTCATTGATCAGCCGTTTCGATCCGGCGACTGGAAAAGCAATTAACTATACACCCGAGGAGCATGGACTCAGTGGCAACACCAGTGATCATATCCACCAGGATCGCCTCGGCAGGATCTGGGTGGCGACCTACAGTGGATTGAACAGTTTTGATCCAGACAAGCGTCTGTTTACCTCCTATCCGGAGATCCGCGCAGTGCTGGCGGATGACAGCCAGGGTAACCTATGGGTGATTGCCGCTAAAAACCTGGCTCGATTCAACCCAAAGAGTGGCAGCCTGAGTCGTTACGATGAGGATAACGGACTGCTCAGCAGCGCTTTGGAACCGACGGCCGCACACACCACGCCCGACGGCGAGATTTTCGTTGGTGGAGACAGGGGCTTTAACAGCTTCTTACCCGAGCAGATGGTCGAAAACCCGACGCTGCCACCAATCGTGTTGACGGCGTTTAAACTACGCAACAAAGTCGTTGAGATCGGCGCTGACTCACCGCTGCAAAAGCAGATCAACTTCACCAACAGAATTGTACTCCCCTACGACTACACCGAACTTAGCCTTGAATTTGTCGCCCTCAACTACCGTTCACCGCATAAGAACCAATACGCCTACATGCTTGAAGGCTTCGATCAGCAGTGGCGATATACCGACAGTGCGAAGCGAATCGCCAGCTATACCAACCTGCTTCCCGGTGAATATAAGTTTCGCGTCAAGGCCTCCAATAATGACGGCGTGTGGAACGAGGAAGGCGTAACCCTGACCCTTATCATCACCCCGCTGTGGTGGAAAACCTGGTGGTTCATAAGCCTGGTCGCTCTAGGCCTGGTCAGTCTGGTTACGGCCGTGTTCAGCTATCGCTTGAGAGCGCAACGCCAGAGAAACCAGGAACTTCAGCTGCTCGTGGCTGAGCGAACCCAGGAGCTGGTCGAGTCGAACCAACTATTACAGCTCGCCAAGGAGAAGGCCGAGCGAGCCAACCAGGCCAAGAGTGTCTTCCTGGCGAACATGAGTCATGAATTGCGCACACCGCTGAATGCGGTGCTCGGCTTCTCCCAGGTGATGAGGAATTCCGCAGATGCCACCCGCAACCAGATAGAGAATCTGAACATCATTACCCGCAGCGGAGAGCACCTGCTGAACCTGATCAATAATGTGTTAGATATTTCCAAGATCGAATCGGGTCGGGTGGAGCTGGAGGAGTCATTTATCGACCTGGTTCGTTTACTGGAGGAGATAAAATCGCTGATGGACGTGCGAGCCCATGAGAAAGGATTGAACTTCGTTGTTGACCACTCCCCTGACCTTCCCCGACATCTCAATGCCGACGGCGGCAAACTGCAGCAGGTGCTGCTCAACCTTATAGAAAACGCCATCAAGTACACATCAAGCGGCAGCGTCACACTGCGCGCCATGGTTGCTGAAACGAGTGACTCTGAGCCAATACGCTTACGCTTCGAGGTTGAGGATACCGGTTCCGGCATCCGCGAGGAGGATAGGGAGCGGATATTTTCTCCCTTTGAACAGCTGGAGGATCGAGCACCCTCCGAGGCTGGAACCGGCCTGGGACTCGCCATTGGCAAACAGTATGTCGAACTGATGGGCGGCACAATCGGTATCAGCAGTAAATGGGGAACAGGTTCGATCTTCTACTTTGATATTCCAGTGACAATAGTTGCCCCCGAGGCCGGAACCCTGGAGCCCAAACACGGCCGGGTCATTGGTATCGAAGATGGACAGCCCCGCCAGCGTCTGCTGATCGTCGAAGACCAGCGGGAGAACCGTCTGCTGCTGCACAAACTGCTCGGACCTCTCGGTTTCGATCTGCAGGAAGCAGTCAACGGTGAGGAGGCGGTGGAGCACTTCACCAAGTGGCACCCCGACCTGATCTTCATGGATATACGCATGCCGATCATGGACGGGCTGGAGGCGACCCGCCGGATCAAGGCGACCGAGCAAGGTGCGAAGACCAGGATAGTTGCCCTCACCGCCCATGCGCTGGAAGAAGAGCGGCGTAAAATCCTCACGGCGGGCTGCGATGATTTTCTTCGCAAACCTTATAAAGATACCGATATATTCGATGCCTTGACGAAACACCTCGGTACCCGCTTTATCTACGAGCAAAATACCCATCCCACAGAGGACGTTGCACCACCGCTGACCGCAGCATCCCTGGCCGGGATA
Organism: Candidatus Thiodiazotropha sp. AKAK3; assembly: GCF_058244645.1. Taxonomy (NCBI): domain Bacteria; kingdom Pseudomonadati; phylum Pseudomonadota; class Gammaproteobacteria; order Chromatiales; family Sedimenticolaceae; genus Candidatus Thiodiazotropha; species Candidatus Thiodiazotropha sp. AKAK3. The sequence goes on along the minus strand of NZ_JBSYOQ010000062.1, from coordinate 27,468 downwards.
TCTGCCGGGTTACGCAACGACCTGGAGGAGGCACTTGTCAGCCTTGATGCCGTAGCACTAAAACGTTCGATAACGGCCATACGAGAACATGACCCAAGCCTTGCGGATGCATTGGCTGTTGTTGCCAAAGAGCTGCAATATGGTCGTATTCTCGAGTTAATCGAGGCTGTTGATGACAAAAAAAGAGAGCGAGATGCCATATGAAGACGGGTGACATGGGAGCCTGTATAACGACTGACTGGCACTTCGGAGTCGTCTTGCTCTATCGAAATATTTGTCTGGCTATGCTGCTATCAATCAGCCAGATAACTCATGCCGCGCCTGAAATAAAAGTGGGCGCTGTTTTCGACCAGACAGGTGGCATCAGTATCTACGGTATCCAGCAGAGCAAAGCCATCCATCTGGCGGTAGACAATATCAACAGGAAAGGAGGATTGCTGGGACGCAAGTTAAAATTAATCGAGTACGATTCGCAATCGAACCTTGATAAATATGCCCAATACACCAAAACGCTGATTCTGCGTGACCGCATTTCTGTATTGTTTGCGGGGCTGACCAGCTCTTCCCGTGAAGTCATCAGGCCAATCATAAGAAAATATAAGACCCTCTATTTTTATGGCTGCCACTATGAGGGCGGCGCATGTGATAAATATACCTTTGTAACCGGTGTAAGCGCCTCTCAGCAGATGCGGGTACTCATCCCCTGGGCGATAAGAAAGTTTGGCCCTAAACTTTACATCATGGGTCCGGATTACAATTTCGGCACCATATCGGGCGTCTGGGTAAACTATTATGCCAAACGATATGGTGGTCAGGTCCTGGGTGAAGAGTATCTACCTCTGACCATGACAGACTACTCGCCGACAATCGAACGGATCAAGGCAGCCAAGCCGGATTTTGTATTTACACTCCCGGTCGGACCCAAACAAAATCAGTTTCTTGAACAATTTTCCGCATCTGGACTGAAACAAAAAATCGGCATGGTTTCCACCAACTATGGTTCAGGTAACCAACAGATCGCTGTGTCCCCTGGTGCAGGCGAGAATATTGTCTCATCGCTGGAGTATTTCCACTGGGCCGAGGAGACCGGCAACGATGAACTGAAAAAATTGTGGCGAGAACATTTTGGTCTGGATGAGCCCATCATTGCCCCGGCGGTTAACGTTTGGAATGCGGTTCACCTTTGGGCTGAGGCGGTGCGCAAGACAGGCAGCATCGACACTGATGAGGTGATCGCAACGCTTGAGAGAGGACTCTCCTATAATGCCCCGAACGGCCAGGTAACCTTACGGCCCCGCTCACACCATCTCAGGCAAAATATGTATATTGCACGGGGCAATCGCCGAAGTGGTTTTGACATTATCGAAGTGCACAAAGGAGTGGATCCATTCTTCGAGGATGCGGCGTGTGACTTGATCGAACGTCCAGAGACGGCTGAACACTTTACTCCTGAAGGTTATTGATTCAATCAAACAGCTATGAATAAAAAGACTAACTTTTCTCAGTCAGGCACAATCCTTGTTGTGGATGACAGCACGGCCAATCTTCAACTGTTGATGGGCATTCTCAAAGATCGAGGCTATGTTGTGCACCCAGCCTCAGATGGCAAGCTCGCTTTACGATTTCTAAGAACCACCTTACCCGATCTTATCCTACTGGACATCAAGATGCCCGGGATGGATGGTTTTGAGGTATGCCGACTGCTCAAACAGGATGATAGGACATGCAACATTCCGATCATTTTTATCAGCGTTCTGGAAGGGGAGAGCGATAAGGTCAAGGCGTTTCAAGTAGGGGGGGCTGACTACATAGCCAAGCCCTTTCATCGGGAGGAAGTGCTTGCTCGAGTGGAAAACCAGTTGCAACTGCGGGAGCTCACCGAACAACTGGAGTGTAAAATCAGCGAGCGTACAGAAGAGTTGGTGAATACAAATCAACGCCTGCAGGCAGAGATTACAGAACGTATGCGGGTGGATGAGGCGCTGCGAAAGAGTGAAGCACTGCTGAATGCCACTCAGCGCCTGAGCAAGGTCGGTGGTTGGGAGTACGACGTCAAAACTAAGGTATTTTTCTGGACCGATGAACTCTACTCTATCCATGAATTACCCAATGATCCCAGTACAGATCATTTGAAGTTGGGTCTTGACTGCTATGACCCGAAAGACAGGCCAGTCATACTGAAGGCGTTTCAAAACGCCTATGAGAAAGGTGAACCCTACGACCTTGAATTTCCATTCACCACCATAAAGGGGAGGCGTTTATGGATTCGCACAACAGCTCAACCTATCTATGAAGAAGAGAGGGTTGTAAGTGTTGTCGGGAATCTGATGGATATCACCGACCTGAAGCAAGCTGAAGAGGCGTTGCGCCGCTATAAAGATAAGCTGGAAGACGAGGTCGAGCAACGTACTGTTGAACTGGTCATGGCAAAACAAAATGCCGAAAAGGCCAATCAAGCGAAAAGTATTTTTCTCGCCAACATGAGCCACGAACTGCGTACTCCATTGAACGCCATCCTCGGATTCTCCAGCCTCATGCAGAAGGACCCGCAACTTGCAGAGAGCCAAATACATTACCTCGACATTATCAACCGCAGCAGCGAACACCTGCTGCACCTGATAAACGATATCCTTGATGTGGCGAAGATCGAAGCAGGAGAGGCAAAACCCGATAATCTACCATTCGACCTGGAATCAATGGTACGCGATATTACCGACCTGATGCATATACGTGCCCAAGAGAAACAATTGGAACTGCACATTGACCAGTCATCGGAATTCCCGCACTACATCGTCGGTGATGAAGCCCGACTACGACAGATATTGATTAACCTGCTGAGTAACGCCATCAAATACACCCAACACGGAGAAGTGACCCTGCGCCTGGCGACAGAGAATGACAACACCGCCAAACTGTTGATAGAGGTTGAGGATACCGGTGCAGGCATAACACCTGAAGAGCAGCAGCGCATTTTCGAACCATTCGTCCAACTCCGTCCGCATAATGGCAATAGTGGCACCGGTCTCGGTCTCACCATCACTCACCAGTTTGTACAGATGATGGGGGGTAGCATTACGCTTGAAAGCACGCCAGGAGAAGGCTCACTATTCAGGGTTGATTTACCCCTTATCGAAGCAAAGCAGAGCGATATCGTCAAAATGACATCTACAGAGATGGGCAACGCGGAACGGTTGGCACCAGGTCAACTCGAATACCGCATCCTGATTGTGGAAGACCAGCTTGAAAATCAGTCACTGCTTGTCAGGCTAATGGAGTCTGTGGGTTTCCAGGTCAGGACAGCCGACAACGGCGCACAAGGGGTGGAGCTGTTTCTTAGCTGGCATCCTCATTTCATCTGGATGGATCAACGGATGCCGGTAATGGACGGTACTCAAGCGACGCGGCGTATTCGTCAGCTACCCAATGGCAGGGAGGTAAAGATCGTCGCGGTGACCGCCTCCGCTTTTGCTGATCAGCGCAGGGAGATAGTTGCTGCCGGTATGGACGATTATGTGAGCAAACCCTATCGAGCGATCGAAATATACGATTGTCTATCAAGACACTTGGGCGTGAAGTATCTCTATGCAGACAAGCCAGAACCACAACAGCAGAGCTTGACACTAACACCGGAGATGATGAAAGTCTTGCCCGAGGCATTGCTTAAAGAACTCAGGGAGGCACTGCTCAACCTTGAACCTGGGCGTATTTACGCAGCCATCCAACAGGTTGAGTCGTATGACAAAACACTGCAACAAACGCTGAGCCGTCTCGCTGTACAATTTAACTATCCAGCCATCCTGCAGGCATTAAATAAACAGCATCATTTAAGCTAAAAAAGTTGACTGCTCCGTTCCAATAGCATTGTACTGACCTGAACATGCAGTGCTTAACATTACTCTTTTTTAATCAGCCTACCCCTAAATACAATTTGTTACACAAGTCGTATTGAGTAATACGTCTTTACACAGATACTATTCACACATAGGGTTAGAGCGTTACTGCAAGTATGGAATTTCAGATGGAGCAGGAAACTGACGAAGGCGAATACTCTATTTGTCATTGGCAGTTAATAGAGGCACCCTTATTATTACTTCTTCATGGAGGAAAAATGGTTAGTAGAATCATCAATGGATTTATCTCGCCAGGTTGCCTGCTACTCATCCTGACTGGCTTGGTCAGGGTTGCTAGCGCTGAGGAGACGGAACACCTGGAACAAATGACCGTAACACCAGACCAGGAACCATCAAGTCTCGAGTCAGCACCTCCCCTCGGTTACCACATTGATAGCAAAACCCTGGAAAAGATACCTGGTGCTGGCAGCGATCCAATGCGCGCCATGCAGGCACTGCCGGGAGTGATCGTCAATGACGACACCAGCGCCGACCCAGCGATCCGTGGTTCCCGCCCCGAGGATAATAGCTATTTTGTTGATTTCCTTCCCTCAGGTTATCTGTTCCACGCCGGCGGCACTGTAAGTGTATTCAACCCACAACTGGTAGAGAGCTTTGATTACTACCCGGCTGCCTACGGTGCCGAATATGTCGGCGGAACTGGTGCAGTGATCGATACCCGCCTGCGTGATCCGAACAACGATAGCTTTACCTCTACCTTTGACGTCAGCATGCTCCAGGCCGGTGTGTTGCTTGAAGGTCCAATCAGTGAAGGTCACTCATTCTATCTGGCGGGACGTATGAGCTATATGGATCTGCTACTAGAAGATGTGGTGGAAGATAACGAGGATGGTATCGAATTCGTACAATTTCCCCGCTACACAGACTATCAGGGAAAATATCTCTGGCAGCTGCAAAATGGCAGTCGCATCAGACTCCAGGCTACTGGAGCAAGTGATGAAATGGAGGTGAAACTTGCTTCCGATAGCAAAGCAGCTCAAAACGAACCAGTACTGGTTGGCACTCACAGCAATGACATCGCCTACCACAGCCAGGGGTTGGTTTGGGAGGGCACTCCCGGAAGCAACACTCCAACACTTGCTATCGGCCACATGAATAGTGAGATCACTGCTCAAGCTGCATCAGTAGGCGATTGGGATCTGGAAACAGATACAATATACGCCAAAGGGCGATGGACCCAACCCTTAGGCACCGACCACCTTCTCGCCCTTGGCGGACAGGTGACCCGATTACGCGCAGATTACGACATAAAGTTCCGTGATACAGGGTGCACTGAGTTCGATGTCGATTGCAGTTACACCGAGTCTGACCAACTCAGTAGCGAAGCTCAGATAGAGGTTACCTCTGAACAACTCTACATCGAAGAGAATTGGTATCCCACTCAACAACTCGCACTTACAGCAGGCCTTTCAGGACAACATGAAGACTATCTCGATGAGAGTTTTCTCGAACCACGTTTACATATCGAATACTCCCTGCCATCAGACTGGACTTACAGTGTTGGTTACGGGCGCTATCATCAAATGCCAGCTCTTAACCAAGTGGAAAAGGTCTTTGGTAATCCTCAACTGACTCATTTTGACGCCACACACTACGTGGCAGGTATCGAACATATTGGCATGAATGGCTGGGAGTGGAAATCAGAAGTCTACTACAAGGTGATGGAGAATCTGGTCAGCAGTGATCCAATCACTCGATATAATAACTCTGGAGAGGGTAAAGCTGCCGGTGTCGAGTTATTCCTACGCAAGATGCGCACAGATCGTTGGTCAGGCTGGCTTTCATTGGCCCTATCCAAAGCAGAGCGTACCAATACCGCAACAGATGAAAGCTTTCCCTTCGAGTACGATCAGCCCGTAGCAGTTACCCTGGTCGGTAATTACCATATCAACGATAAGTGGGAAGTCGGCGCAAAGTGGTGGTATCACTCTGGTGCACCCTACACCCCGATCACTGGTGCAACCGAAGATCCTGATAGAGATGGTCGCTATATTGCAGTCTATGGCGATATCAATTCGGAGCGCATGCCGAACTATCACCGATTAGACCTGAGATTGAGCCGCAGCTTCAGCGAGAAAACAACTGCCTATGTTGAGTTAATCAACGCCTATGGTCAGAAGAATGTCAGTGGTTATGAATACAGTGCTGACTACACTGACAAAGATCCAATCTACCAGTTGCCGATGTTAATCTCGTTTGGCATCACCACAAGCTACTGAAGGAGTCGCCTGGCAAGGGTCGGAGTCGAGAGCTTCCATAGCCTGAGTCACCTCAAAACAACACAAGTGCATTTCTCTAGCAAGTCACTCCACTCTAGATTCGACTCCGACCCCGGAGGTATTAAATAATATCTTATAAAACATTGTATTTTAGTTTGCCTTTTAAATTTATTACAGACTAACAAAGTACACGTTTTGCTTGATAAGCTAAAATTTAGTACACTGATTAACAATCCAACCAAATTTTGTCTGTATCTGCAGGAATATTTTACAGATAAATCCCTTCCATAAGCCTTCGACAGCTAATCCAATTAGTCGCCATCAGACTCAACACTACGTTTTCTTTGGTGAGAATCAAGATTGCAAGTGTAACCCAATCCGGGTTGTGTATTGATGTCACAGGCCCTCTAGGTTACAGCTGAACTCAATGAGCAAACTCAACGAACTGAAGAACATAGACTGGACTGCAATCGATTGGCAGAAAGAGCTAAAGAACAACATAAATTCTATCGACTCCCTGAAACAGTATATTGAATTATCTGATGAAGAGGAGAAGACGTTAAAAGAGGTGGTTGATAATCACCCTATGAACATCCCGCGATACTACTTAAGCCTCATTGATGAAACTGATAAAGGGGATGCGATCAGAAAGATGGCACTTCCCAGTGAAGAGGAGCTGGTGGTTGCCGGATCGATGGGAGAAACAACCCAGGATCCGTATGGTGATGAAAAACACAACAAGGGTAACGGTATCCTACACAAGTATCCCTACTCTGCACTTGTTGTAGCCACTGACTACTGCTCGATGTATTGCCGACACTGCTTTAGAAAAGCGATTGTTGGACTGCCCAATGACAAAACAGTAGAGAATTTTCAACGTGCCGCAGAATACATCAGGGAGCACAAGGAGATAACAAACGTCGTAATCTCGGGTGGGGATCCTCTGTTGATCAACACCAGCAGAATCAAGAAAATTCTTGAGAGTCTAGTGGATATAGATCATCTCAATTACGTTCGGATCGGCACCAGAACACCCGTGGTCTACCCGATGCGGTTCTTCGACGACGAGTTACTTGATACTTTCAGGGAATTCAACAGGCAGAAGTCCCTCTATTTGCCTACTCACTTTAATCATGTAAGTGAAATTACAGATATAGCGAAAGAAGCCGTGCTCAGAATACGTGAAACAGGCGTTACAGTTAATAATCAAGCGGTATTTCTGGAAGGGGTCAACGATAGTGTCGACGATATCGAATCCCTGATGAACGGTCTGGTTAAGATTGGTGTTAATCCATACTACCTCTACCAATGTATGCCGGTTTCCCGTGTCAGGCACCATTTCCAAGTACCATTGAGAAGGGGCGTGGATATTGTCGACAAGGCCAGAGAGCGACTGGATGGTTACGCAAAGCGATTCAAGTTCATCATGGGCCATGACATCGGAAAAATCGAGATATGCGGTAGAGTCGACGACAAGTTGGTTTTAAAACACATCCACTCCAGACCAGAAAAGCCCCATGAAGGGAGCCAAATAAAAATCATGCAGTTGGATGAAAAGGCCGGATGGCTTGACGATATGCAAGAGATCAGCCTGTAACCTGAAGGGGTCGGAGTCGAGAGCTCCTATAGCGTAAGTCACCTCGAAACAACACAAGCGCATCTCTCTAGCAGATCAATCCGCTCTCGAGTCGACTCCGACCCCGAGGATACGGTGAAATAGTGGAAGGGAAAATTACTGTGACATCCATCATTTACTTGGTTGCCTACCTTCGCTGGGCTGGCGTCACTTAGCTGTGTTATCTGCTGTTAGGTGCAATTACCCCATGTCAAATTCATCTGGAATGAATTTAGACAGCTTCAGTTAGCCTGATGCCAGAATCAAATTGTGAGTATTCCGATTTGCTCTGATAAATTTATCAGAACAAAGGATAATTATCATGCCAAAAAAATCAAGTATCAGTCTGTAAGACTACCTGTCATTATTGAACAATCCATGAGACTCTTTTTTTACTTTCTTTGCCGCCTTCTTCTCTTTTGGCGTCATAGCGGGTTTCTTCTTACCCTCTTTTTTGCTGTTTCTTCCTTTGCTCATGGCGTTCAACCCTAATAACTCTAATGGAATATTTTCAGGACAGACAGCGCAACGCCATTCAACTGAAAGTAGCTCGAATAGGCCTGTTCAATGATGTCCTGACAACGTTTTATAAAACACTGAATATCGAGAGAGCTGTCCGTCCCGGGGACCACGGGATATCCTGTTATCTGGCAAAAAGGAATACCAGTATTGTATAGATATGATTGAGCATCTACATACTGATAATAGCATAAATAGTTATTATAGGCTTGATATTCTTATTCCAAAACCCCACCCAAAAGCGATTCAAATAGAGTTGGACATGATTGGGTCGGAGTCGAGAGCGTCCATTGCGTGAGTCACCTCGAAACAACATCAGTACACATCTCTAACAGATCAATACGTTCTAGATTCGACTCCGACCCGGAGATATGTACAAGACCAAGCAGATGTTCATGTTGATGTAGCACAGAACTTGGAAGCGACTAATAATTAACTATAATGACATCAGGGTAACTAGGGGTCTCTAACCCCCAGTTACGCATTGAGCGACTTCCAAAGATAACTGAAGTTATTTAGCGTGAAGTATATGTTATGTAAGGTTACTAGTTTCGAATCACAGATTCTGATACATCCTCCGTATCAGTCACTCTCACCAAAGATTCACTCACTTCAGCATTAAGATATAAAATATCATTTTGAAATCGCAGCTCTGATGTAACAGCATCTTGCATAGCCTCAATCGCTACCTCACATAACATTTGATCACCGTCAGAATAACGACAATTAATACCAATCAGACCGTCCAAATCATGTAGACTGCCGAGATTAAGAAGCTCATCACCCGTTGAAGCATCAAAAGAACTAAGCCCGATTCCAGATACCTCCTGGCTTATAGCCTCACCAAGGATAAACTTATCTTGCAATCGAGCTAGAGAATCACTCGCTCCTTTATTCAGCGTCTGTGAATTCACCCAGCCAATCAAATATGCATCGGCCAAAGTATATAAATCAATACCGTCCTCATCCATTATACCAGCCAACATAGGCAGTAACGTGTAATTACCTTCAGCATCTAATACTACCTCCTCAAATGAATAGAAAATCTTTTCGCCATTGGTCACTAAAGTTACTGAGCTTGAACTATCAGAAGAAGCCAAGGTCACTGATGCACCACCGGGCTTATTAATTGCTTTTATCTCAGGTCTGGAATAGACATCTCCTGGCACTTTGATATAAACAACATGATTGTCGGTTAGATGAAGATCATGAACCATAGCTTGATAAGGTGAATCCCATGACTCTTCACTAAAAACAACAGCAACCGAGCCACCATCAATAGGCGCCTTATAGATTGCAGCTCCAATTGAAAAAAATATATCACTCTCGTCTGCTGCGTAGCTTGTGATTAGTTCATCCGCAGACAGTCTAAATACTGAATTTGATAATTTACTCTCTACATCATCATAGACATAGAGATTGTCGTCAATTAGTAGAAGATGGTTGTTCATACCTAAACCAAATACATGCTGCAAATTTCCAACATTTTCAATGAGACTATCTTCACAGTTTTCAAATTGATCATCACACTTTTTCAGTACGCCTGAGTCAATCACCAGCCAACCCTGAATTGACGCATCAACTTCCAGGTTCCAAAGCGCAGTTACAGGCGGTAAAGCTTCAACAGGTGAGTCATCTGAATCCATACCCAAGCTAATCATTTTCCATTCATTATCTGCCGCAGCATCACAGTCATTATCCTCACCTGACAAACTGTAAATAAGTTGAGATTTATCTAAATCACTATAGTCCTCTGCCTTACTTTTACTATCAAATACAGGCACACCTCCCACTTGCATGCATAGATGATCAGCAGACGATTCATTAGAAACCCGAATTGGATTAAGGCCTATACTCTTATCATTACTTACTTTGTAAAACCTGCCATCTGTCTTAGCATAAACATGTGTATTTAAAGAATAATTTAAAATACTGTGGCGACTGTTATCATAAAGACCTGTCGAATAACTCTGAATTGCCAGATCATAGCCATTTCTTGACTTGATTAAACTATTCCCTGACTCAATTTGAACTGGGATCTCTGGATTGTCTGCATCTACTGCCGACAAACTTCCAGTAAAATATAGAAAGCGGCCTTCCTCTTCATCCGGCATGCAATCCGAACTTCCGCAGTCAGACTCATCATGACTACTTCCACCACACGCTACAATTAGAAGGGTGATAAAAAGTATAGATGTACTTTTTAAAAATAGAGCTTTATTACCAAATGTGGGACTATTTACACAATTCATTACTGTCTCCTTACAGTTTCACTTATTCCCTAAACAATGGAATTTGCATCTGGCCTAAATATGAAAAAATAAATGCAATACCCATACATTGCATGGCTGAACAACAAATACAACAAATCGTCGACATTACCCATCTATCCGACCTTCATCCATTCAAAACTCTGATTTTTGCTTGAATCGCCTGTAAATGGCTGAGAATCTTGTAGATAGCCTGAAAATACTCTATAGAGGCAATCACCTTAGCCTCTCCACCGCACTTCTTACAGATCGAGACATGTGGTGAAGGAATTCAAAAATACAGCGAGTGTATAGATACATACGCCGTGGATTCTGCTCAGGCTTACTCTCGGCTTGGACACCGATGCCTCCAGCTTGGCGATAAAATCGAGTGATTCGAGGATAAAGAGCATGAGTCCATCGCTGTAACTCTATCAACTTGCTTGAACTTCTCCATTATCCTGTCTCTACGGTGTTCGTAGCTACAACCTGCAAATCCTCCTCACCGCATAGAAATGCTCGGTGAACACAGCAGGATAAATAGTGGTAATAGTGGGTCTCTACAAGGCAGATCTGTTGCATCTGCGATATCGTCATTGCCGGCTCCTTGGCTTGCATACATTCCATGCATGTTGAAAACTTTAACTCAATAGAATGTTCTTTTCAAAGGATACCTGTCCTGATTTATTGAACGTTATTACGACAACTGCAAGGATAATGGCCTCCGCAATTATTTAGCGACTATTATTCTCTATTCCGAGGGTTATTTGAGAATCCTGAAACGTCCCTACTAACGCTGCACCTGATCAGCGGCAACTACTGTTACCAACAATACAAAACCCGTTACGGAAAAAGTTATTGATAGCAGTAGCAGTCAGGTTTTCATCCCAATTTCCCTTACGCTGCTGTTTGAGTCGTTCAACCAGAGCTGGAATTTCAGTCTCATCATTCAATCCACTAGCATAGCCAAGAGCATTGAGATAAGTCGTAATACTGCGCTCTGGTGCGACATACTCGCGCAGTTCGGCAACTGAGTTCGTATCCTCACTCAGACTCATAAAATCGGTCAAGCTGATCCGGCCACTTGAGCTGTTAAACCATTGCGACTGATCCTTTGCAAAATAGTAGTAGTTATCGCTGAACTCCTGCTGCGTCGGTGCAATCGTGTAATCAATAATCCGCCCCTTGGTTTCATAAAGCGCTGCAATTTCGTTATTACTGACAACAATCCGGTTTTGAGCTCCACTTACCCCTGCATCCGTGAACGACAATACGCCAAAAGTGCTATACAGGTTATATATGATGTTGCTGTCAATGATTGTATCTGTCACATGGCCGGTACTCTTAATCCCCCAGGTATTGGTGTACACACCAGACTCTCCCCAGTTAGACATGAGATTGTCACTAACCAAACCACTATTCCAGTCGCTGATCTCGATCCCCCAGCCCAGCCCCCGGTTGGTCGGAAAACTGCGGCCGATACCGGTCAAAACATTGTTGGTGACCAGGATGTTATCCCATCGAGGCCCGTTATTCTGATCCTTGTTCCCCCCCAAACTTATACCGACCTCCCCTTCGGCATAGAAGTTATTGTCAAGCAGGAGATTCCTGACGAAAATCCGGTTGGTTCCCGAGGTAGTGTTGGAGGTGAATTTTGTACTGATACTTGAGGCACGCAGGAAGATGTTATTGCGGAAGATGGTATCATGCACATGACCGAAGTAGGTGTTGTGGTTAAAAATGGTCGCCTGCCCTTCACTGGTGCTCGCGCCACTCCTCTGCTGATACCAGCCATTGTGATCAAAGATGTTTTCTTCAAGCAACATTGAGGTCATGAACGAATAGAGCCCCTGGGAGTGTGAAGAGACCGAATAGTTATTGTTGAAGATATTACGACGGACAATGATATCGGGGATCGACAACTTATTACCGTCGCTATCGAAAGCCCAGGACTGAATAACATTACCACTGAACCATTCGAACCAGCAGTCCTCAAACAACAGCCCACCAGCAGCGCTATAGACAGTCGCACCAATTCCGTTTCCCCCTCCGACAGCATCAAAGCCAACAAACTCTGCAGAATCAGGGTTGCGTTTTGTATCGCGAAAGTGAATCCCGACCACGGCGAGATAGCTACTTGTATTGAGAAAGAGCCCGGCATTTTCTACCAACGGTCGATCATCGGTCAGAGCACCGTAAGCTGATAACACCGCCCGCTCTGTCACAGAACGACCGGCACCGGGATTTAAAAACGACCCACGCCTCCAGCTATCACCTCTTTTCAGCAGAACATAGTCGGGATAGCCTTTACGCATCTGTGAAAGGGCCGCGTCGATTGTTGCGTAGGCGGCAACGGAACCGACTGGAGCTAACGGATCGCTGCCGATTTCACTGTCATCGACCTCGTAGAACTGTGCCGTATCATCATCACCTTCCGAACTGGAGATATAAATCAACCGCGAATCCGCAGAAGGGGTAAGGATTGACCATCCGTTGGCATCCTGCGGTGGTATTGAAAAATTGCTCTCCCAGCTAACCGGATAACTACCCCTATTTGTGCCGATAAGAACCTCTACCGTACGAACGGCTTGTGCACTGCTGCCATCAGAATCCACAACCGTATAACTGACTTGATAGGTGCCAGCGATGGCGGTGTTAACCTCTGAGGTGGTTACGATCTGATCTGTCAGGTCGCCATCTTCTGCATCTTCGGCAACAGCACCCTGATCGTTGTAGGCCGCACCCAGCTCGATGCTGACAAGGGGATTTCCATTGATTGAAATGGTTGGAACTGTGTTCTCCGGTTCCGATGTGACTGTTTCGTATACCAGCACACTTCGAGTGGCTTGAGCGCTAGCGCCATCTGAATCCGAGACTGCATAGTAGACCCAGTAGGTTCCCACGATAGACGTGTTCACATTGGAAGTAGTCCGGATCTCTCCTGTCAGGTCGCCATCTTCAGCATCACTCGCTTTGGCACCTGGGTCGTTATAGGTCACACCCTGTTCGATATCAACAGTGGTATCACCAGTGATTTCGATAGTTGGAGCGCTATTGACTCCAATATCTATTTCGGGTTCTGGGGCCGCCGTTTCGTTTACCTGAACACTGCGAGAGACCTGATCACTAAGGCCATCTGAGTCAGTAACCGTATAGCTGACCTGGTAGGATCCAGCGACAGAGGTATCAACATTGGAGGTTGTTTGTATACTATCTGTTAGATCACCATCTTCAGCATCACTCGCTGTGGCACCTGCGTCGTTGTAGGTTTCACCAATTTCCATACTGACGTGGGCATCGCCGGTAATTTCGATGGTTGGCGCTTGATTTGTATGTTCGCTGGTTTCAGCATCTTCTTCTGTGGTGAGCGCTTCACAGCCCGTTAAGATGAGTAAAATAATGATAGTTAGGGGGAGGGAAATAATAGTTCGCATTTTCTGATCCAATTGGACAACTATCCTGGAACCCGACTGCATCCTTCGGGTGCAATACACAACATCGTCACCTATTCAGTTTGATGATATCCATCCAATCCAAATAGTTCGATTTTCCCTCTGTCCCGGAGCGAATTTGGCGATGTAACTACCCTATTCACAGCATCAGGATCTATGCCAGCGTAGAGGAGGCATTAAGAAGTCCATTAAATGCTTACTTTTAATATCCATCCATGATGATCAATTACCTTTATACCAGTAATGTTTTAAAGTCGACATATAGAAATTTCGTAACTCTCATTTCCTTGATAGAGCGCACATTTTTTAATTTACATCAGTTTTATATGCCATAAAGTCCTATTGCAGGCTAGATTTTTCAAAAAACAGACTGGCGATACCAAGAAAATCATTATTTGTTTTTTGTCTTCGGCTAACCATGTCCCTCACCCTTTAACAGTGATTGGCCCAAATCTTTAGGTATGCATGTGTCACTTCTGTAAACAGCTACTTGACTCTGTAGGCGGAAAATACTTCGTCAACAGGCGTGTCAAAGTAGTGGTTACTGTAATTACTTAATATTTTTACCGAGACAGCTAAAGTAATGGCCAGAATTTCTTTCTCACTATAACCCGCCTCGAAAAATGCCTTCACTGTTGCAGGTGAAGGGTGTCCCCGGGTGTTTGTGATTTCAACCGTCATGGCATAAAGCGCAGCCATTTTGCCATCTTGTATAGGACTGTCTGATCTAATGGACTCTAAAACATCCATCGGCACTCCTGAGTAGTTTGCTGCTAGAGTGCTATGTGCAGCAGTACAGTAGTTACAACCATTCTGTTTGCTGACGGCAAGAAAAACTACCTCTTGCTCAGCGGGAGAAAACCCTCCTTGTTCACGAAAAAGTCTATATCCATGGAGATAAGTGTCGAGATAACCCGGTAGGTTTACCATGCCACGGTACATATTTGGGATGAAACCAACTGCTGCCTTAGCTTGAGCCAGTAGTTTGGCTTGAGCAGGTGTTGCACTATCACTTTGAACGGGTAGTAGTTCTTTAAATAAATAGCCTTCAGTCATCTCTGTTTCCTTCCCCATTTGTGGGATAAATATTAGCAGTGACTGCTATTTTAGAGGTAATACTTGAATTATATGTCACATTAAGTGCATTATACTTGTCATTTCGTACCAAATTATGGAGCTGCATGGAAGATCGACTCTCCGGGCTACTGGCCCAGTTTAGCCTCAAGGCGAGTACCTTTTATTCTGGAAGTCTGTGTGGCAATCATCACTTTCCGAAAGAGGGTGTCGGCCACCTGCACCTTTGCAGGGGAGGAGAGCTGCAGGTCTCTCATGCAGATATATCAGAAGTTCTGGCCTCACCTAGTGTCGCCTTTTACCCAAAGGCTATTGATCATACAATTTGCACTGACCCCAACAGTTCGGTGGAAGTGATTTGTGCCACAGTGAAGTTTTCCAGCGCAGAGTACAACCCTATAGTCCTCAGTCTTCCCGATATGGTGCTACACACGGGAGAAGGTTCTCAACTACTCACATCGACTATTAATTTACTGTTTTATGAGGCCCTGCAGCCAGGTTGCGGACAAAGTGCCATAGTGGATCGCTTGTGTGAAATCCTCATAATTCAATTGATTCGGTTGCAGATTGAAGAGAGCTCTATTACCGATGGTGCCTTGGCTGGATTGGCCCATCAAAAACTCTGCTTAGCGCTTATGGCAATGCATGATGATCCATCTAAGACTTGGAATTTGGATATGTTGTCCAAGATTGCCTTAATGTCCAGGACCCAGTTTGCTAAAACCTTTCATTTGGTGGTTGGACAGACTCCGCTTGCATATCTGAATCAGTGGCGTATGAGTCTGGCGACTCAATCACTGACAAATGGTCAATCCATAGGGAGAGTTGCACTGGATTTAGGATTCAATAGTCAATCTTCATTCAGCCGCTCATTTACACACCATTTTGGAAAGAGTCCACGCACTTGGTTAAGTGAACAATAAAATTGATAAGAATGATAAATTTGCATTCGAAAATGAATAAATTGGAGCGCTATTTTGAAGTATTATGATCCAAAATTTCCGAGAAAGCGTTTTATAGCTGGCTTGCTTCTTTTCTTATTGGGTTTGTCTGGCTTTGTCGGTATGTTGGTCAAACGAATTATTGCCGGTCAAGGAGACCGATTTTATTTCGAGGCTTTAGGTTATCAGTTCAGCTATCTCGGTACATTGAGCTTAGTGGGGGTTGGAGTAGTGGTCGTTGTGTTGGTAGTTTATCTTCAAATACGCCCAGACCATGAGGAGCGTTCATTTATTCACTACATGGAGCAAAAACAAAAAAAATAGAAATCAGCATGCCGCTTGATTGTTTCTTTGAACCCAGGATCAGTTCCTTTCAAGCTCAGTAAACTCATGTATTGTTAAGAGTGTATTCTTTCCGCTTATCTGGTCGGATCACAGAGCGGGATGATAAAGTAGGTGGCAATCTGCATGCTGGCATATGCGATGCGTTACAGCATTCACTTGACCAAGGATTATCTGAGAAAGACATCTCTCATAAAAATAATATCAATATGGAAAGAAACAACCGCTGGGCATATCCAGCTCTCAACAAAAGAGATCTTCGTCTGGACTTCATGCGTGGCCTGATCATGATTTATGTGGTGATAGTGCACTTGGAGTACTACTCGCTGTTTTCTTTAATGGCTTGGGAGCGCCTTGGCATCATCTCTAGCGCAGAAGGCTTTGTGCTACTCTCAGGCATTGTTGTGGGAATAGTCTATGGAAATCGTGCAAAGACCGAGGGACTGCTTCCAACATCCAAACATCTTTGGCGACGTGCGTTCAAACTATACCGTGTAAATATTTTCGTTATCCTGAGCATCCCCCTCTTAGGTCTGCTGCCTTTTATAGATGTGCACGATGTAAGTCATTGGTGGGTGCCAGCAGTACGAACCGAGGCTTATGATCTCTATCCAGTATTACCGACCCCGTGGTGGACATGGTTATGGAAAACATTGATGCTGAAAATTGGCCCCCATCAGTTCCAGATCATCGGACTCTATGTTGTGTTGTTAAGTCTGGCGCCATTGGCAATCCTGGCCTTGATTAAAGGCTATGTCGTTAGACTCCTATTGATATCCTGGGGTCTATATATAGCCAATTTATTCATATTCCTTCACCTCACTCCCGCACGATTCGAATTGGGATTTCCACTCTTAACATGGCAGTTACTGTTCTTCAATGGAGTGATTGTCGGCTTTTATCGTGAACAGGTACTGGGTTGGCTGGTAGCGGAAAAATCTAGCTGGATGGGACGACTGGCAGCAATAGTTTGCCTGGGATTTATCCTCTTGGCCTTCAATGCGCCAGATCCTCTTTTCTGGCCCTGGCCGACCTTGTCACTGATTCCCTCCGATACTTACCTCTATCTGCACGGCTTTTGGTTCGACAAAACTCTCCTTGGACCGGGGCGCCTGTTGAACAATGCCGCACTGTTTATCACCATGTATATCCTATTATCCCGTTACTGGTCGATCTTTGACAAAGCTCTGGGCTGGCTACTGATCCCTTTGGGCCAAGCCTCTCTGTATGTGTTTACGATACATATATATGTAATTCTGCTGGTAAGCAATCTACCGATTCCTCTTGAGGGTAACTTTTTATTGGGTACCATGGTGCATGCTTCAGCAATTGCGCTGATCTGGCTGATGGTTAAACATCGTATTCTATTCAATTGGATACCACGTTGAGGTGGATGTCACTTATTTTCAGCAATCTCAGTGCATGCAACAGCATCGCTTAGTGTGCAGGCTAGGACTGGTAGAAAATGACTCTCTACCAACGACGCTCACTTAAGAAAAATAACCGTAGCTATTTGCAAATGACCTAAACACGGAAATCCATATTTCGAGTTTTTTTGCGGAAAATCTTCCTGGGTTAGTTTATGAGGCACTACTTATGACTGAACATATCAGGAAACTAAATCCCCCCCCTGTGTATTTGCTTACCATTAGGGCTTCACACACTGAATGCCTGCATATGATATCACTGAAAACATACTATATTTCAATAACATAACAAAACCATTTGAATGAAATTAGCGTTAACCTGAAAAGGTGAATGATAGCTGAGTTTCACTGAATCCTGGCGTATAAATATCCTTCTATCTGTTACACTCAAGTTATAGAAACTCATTTCATTGGTAGCTACTGTGCATTCTGTAACTACAGAGAATAGTGTCACTTACCGTTTTCGCGATCTCGTTGATATGCCGGCATTCACACGCATGCTGGAAAGTTTCTTTCAGGCAACTGGCATACCTAATGGTGTAGTAGAAGCAAATGGCGAATTGATATCCATGTCGAGCAGGAAAAATGCCTGTTCGCAATTTCATCGATGCCAACCCGAAACCGAAAAGCGCTGTCGAGAAAGCAATCTACTTATAATGAACGGCCTCAGTGAAGGACACGTAGTCGGTGGGTTATGTAAAAATGGCTTGATGGACTACGCCACTCCAGTGATTATCGAGGGCCAGCAACTGGCGACCTTATTTCTCGGACAGGTACTTCACGATCCACCGGATATGAACTTTTTTAAAAGCCAAGCCGAACATTTCGACTTTGATGAGAAAACCTATCTGGAATCCATAGAGGCTATCCCCATAGTAAGCAAGGAACGTATTGAATCCTATATGGGGGTTATGGTCGAAATGGCAAAAATGCTTGCAGCCAGTGGACTAGCAAGAATCCGCCAGAGCTCACTGGAACAGGATCTCAACGCGCATGCCGAAAGACGCGTGCAGCTCGAGGACATTTTGAATTTCTCCCCGGTTGCCATCGGATGGTCAAATGATGAAAAACGCGTCGAGTATATCAACCATAAGTTCACTGAGTTATTTGGCTACACACTTGATGATTTGCCGGATCTTGAGTCCTGGTTTCGACGAGCCTATCCCGATGTACTCTATCGAGACACAGTGGTCCGTGAATGGAGTAAACAGGCAGACCTGGCTCGTGATACTGGCTCTCGCCCTCCCGAACTAGAGACCGATGTTACCTGTAAAAATGGAGATATCCGACGCACCATCATACGCCCTTCGTGGGTTGGCCGACATAGATTAGTCAGTTTCTCAGACATTACCGAACACTGGCAGTTGGAGCAGCGCAAACAGGCACGGGATGCAATACTTGAAATGGTAGCCCGAGGAATCGGCTTAAGCGAAATTCTGAATGCCATTGTTCTACAGATAGAGCATGAGAATAAGGCCTTGAGGTGCAGCATTCTATTGCTCGATGAAGACGGTAAACACCTGTACAATGGCGCGGCCCCCAACCTCCCAGACTTTTATAACCAAGCCATAGATGGACTTGAAATCGGCTTGGGCATTGGATCCTGTGGTACCGCAGCCTATTTGGGTGAGCGTGTAATCGTTGAAGACATTCGAACTCATGAATACTGGCAACTCTATGTCAAACTGGCAGATCAGGCCAATCTGGGAGCCTGCTGGTCGGAACCCATCATCTCCTCACAGGGTAAGGTTCTAGGCACTTTTGCTGCCTACCATACTGAACCTCAAAGTCCGCTTGCTGATGACACTGAACGTCTAAGCTTTGCTGCAAATCTCGCTGGAATCGCTATTGAAAATCGATATGCCTATGATGAGTTGGAGCGCCGTGCTTATACGGACTATCTGACCAATTTGGCTAATCGGCGCTATTTTCTGGAACAGGCAGAAAAAGAACTTAAACGACTGCATCGTCATGGTGGAAAGCTGTCAATTCTTATGCTGGACATTGATCATTTCAAACAAATCAATGACTGCTATGGACACAAGGTAGGTGACACAGTTCTGAAACAGCTAGCACAAGTCTGTCTCACCTGTTTGCGTGATTTAGACATTGTAGGTCGCATTGGCGGTGAAGAGTTTGCCATACTGATGCCTGATACCGATATCGATCACTCTATACAGGCTGCCGAACGTCTTCGTGCCACAATAGCCTCAACACAAGTATCACCCAACGGAGTAGAACCATTTCACATCACCGTCTCCTTAGGGGTAGCAACACTGATCGACAAGGACGCTAGCATCGACACATTACTCAATCAGGCTGATCAGGCCCTTTACCAGGCTAAAAATGAGGGACGTAACAGGGTCATTAGTTACCGGCCGAAGTAGCTGAACAACTCTGCCCCTCGAGGTTGATAACCCATGAAGGATATTCAAAGTCTAAAGAGATAAGGAGCAGCCTGAATTCAAACTGTGTCGAGGTCTGAATCGGACTGACTGTCAATTTACTCGTTATTATAAACTGTAAAGTTGACTGTGATTCCTATATATCCCCCTATCCTATTTTCTACACACTTGCAGCTTATGTTGTTAGCTATTTAATGGATAAGATTACTCCATCTCCAGTGTAAATAGTGCGAAATACCTTTGAATTTATAGATCACTCATTGTAAAAGCTTAGATGCAAACCTTAAACACATCATAATAGTCTGAATATCCTTATCTATCCCCAGTTACCTGTGAATCCAGGAGCACTAAGCTTTATACAATGAGTGGCCTTATCAAAACAACATCCTTAATCTATTAACTGATCGCCAAACGTCAGGGTAGAAGTATAGAAACTTAAATAGTTAGTTCAAATACAAATAAAACTACCACTGATCATTGCTGGATACAGACATTTTCACCCACTGGAAATTCGTCAACAACCATTTGCAACTGATTACCGTTTGTTACGATATGTGCATTCAATTCATTGAAATCACTGAATTCACTATAGACACCAGCGGATCGCAGGACCGGGTTAACAGTAAAATCTAGCTGTATGTCGTTGCCGGTACGAAAATAGATACCAACCTCGTTACGCTCAATGATGGCGCTGCTAGACCCGTGAGGATAGAAATTCCGTTGGCGAAATGCCTGACCCGGTACCAAAGAGTTAAAATCGAATCTATTTTCATAGACACCTGCTTCAGTGACTTGATCGGGACAGACGAAGCGAAGACTGTTACTTGTGGCATTATATCGGTGGCCGGCCGCCTGACAGAACATTTCAATTGGATTGGATGAACCATTCTCGATTACTTCCCCAGAGGCATCGAAATACCGAATCATACCTAGCGTGTTGGTCTGTTGGATATTACTCAAGTTAAACTGTGCCTGAAAGGTTCCAACCCCCGGAATAACATATGTTGCATGGGCATCAAAGTATGTCAGCCCACCCCATGGCCGCGCAGTATAATGGCCATTACCGGTAACCGTCTGATAATTATTCAATCCGAAATTGAGTGTAAGCGTCCCATCGTCTCTAAAATCGAAAATATATGTACTACTACTAACTTGATTCGTATTGCTATAGTAGAGAGCGCAGGTAAAAATCTGATCTACCGGTATTGTTGGCAACTCGAATTGTGAATTATTGCGATACCGCTCTTTCAATAAGTCATTGAATCGCTTAAGTTGCAACTCCTTTAGAACTTCATATATATCTGCTTGTGCCGTATGAGATAATGAGAAAATGCAGATTGCGATACAAGCAACAATCCATTTGGACCTATTCGAATCACGTAGTTTCATTTGACGCTACCTTGGTTAGTAATCACATCGTGGATGACATTACTTCGGTTTTTTTCCTTTGTCTGTGACATTTTCACGTTTACAACGAACACTCGTTCCTCTGTAAATTTTGAAATATGCAAACATTTCGCCGCGGGAGAGCTTGCACTGATATCCAGAAACAGTGACAAACTGGGGCGTTTGGGGGGAGAGGAGCTCTGCCTGTTACTACCCAGCACCAATGCTGAGCTGACTGCACGCATGGCTGATCCACTACCTGACAGAATAATAAACAGACCTAATAAATAGGGGCACTGCCCCACTACTGCCCCATAACTTACAATCTTCTCTGAATAGACTCTGAAAGCCCCTCTCCCTTTACGGGAGAGGGGTTGGGGAGAGGGTGTACGCGAAGCGTTTCATGTGGTTGGAAAATAAAACAGCAATGAATCAGTTACAACCGTAATAGCTAAAGTAAGTGGGACAGTGGACACTGCCCCCCTATTCTGCTTCGTACCGCTCAAGCCTGAGCGCTATGGAGGAGAAGAGTTTATAATCATTCCGTCCGATACCGACCGCCATGGTGAGACCCAGATGGTGAGAAGTTCCGCAGCGCGGTGGAAGTACTGGCAATTAGACATGAGCACTCCTCAGCAGGTATCGTGGTTACCATGAGTGCCGGCACTGCTTCCATGGCACCCGAGGCTGAGGGAGGCTCCGAACACCTACTTCGCGAAGCAGATATTGCTCTTTGCCAGGTAAAACGGATGGGGTGCAACCAGGTATATGGCCCCTAAGGTTGCAGTGGAACACTGCTAATTTTTTCGTCACAGATCGAAGTAGATGAACAATATAAGCCCTTTCCCCTGCCAATCAAGATTAAATTTTACTCTCGCAAATAACATCAGTCATAGATAGACATTTCATTCAAGGTAAGCAACGAAATGAGACAAATTCATAGATTCTCTTTAGCAATCTTACTGGTCATGTTTACAGGCATAGTGAGTGCACATACAGGTAGCGGAATATCTGGAGGCTTGCTCAGTGGTTTTACCCATCCCATTAACGGATGGGATCATGTTGTTGCCATGGTGGCAGTAGGTCTGTGGGGCGCATTTCTCGGTACGCCTGCAATATGGGTTCTTCCTGTCGTCTTTCCACTGGTTATGGCATTCGGTGGTGCACTTGGCGTGATGGGGATACCTATTCCTGCAGTTGAAACCGGCATTGCAGCTTCTGCGATTGTATTGGGTATGATGGTTGCCTTTGCAGTTCGTCCACCTATCTTGATTGCAGCTGTTATCGTTGCTGCATTTGCTATATTTCACGGCCATGCCCATGGCGCAGAGTTACCAAACGCCGCTGATCCACTTGCATACAGTGTCGGTTTCGTCGTAGCAACGGGGTTACTTCATCTGTCAGGCATCGCTTTTGGATTATTAGTTCGGTGGCCGGTTGGAAAAATTGCAGTCCAAGCGGGCGGAGGGATAATCGCTTTGGTTGGTGTGGGTTTCCTAACCGGAGTTGTATGATCAACGGATTGCGTACAACAGTGACATGGATATTGCTTGTCACACCCAATTTGGCATTTGCGCATAGCTCAGTTCATGGCCTTAACAGCTTTATCAATGGTCTGTTGCATCCTCTTTTCGTACCGTCTCATCTTCTGTTGTTGATTGCATTAGGACTCTATCTCGGCCAGCAAGAGTCAAATAATAATTTAAACACATTAAAGATATTCTTAACCTCATCAGTAGTCGGCGTTGCAGCTTCCGCTTACGCTACTGGTTGCGAAGTTGATATAATTCTACTAGGTGAGACATTGATTATCGGTTTACTGGTAGCAACTAAACCCTCGCTTACTCAGCATTGGCATCTGTTTTTCGGAGCTTCGGCCGGTTTTATACTAGGACTGGATTCAGTACACGACACAGTGGCAGGAGTGGACAAATTGATATCTCTACTTGGCAGCCTCGTGGGACTCTCTATGCTGTTACTACAACCGATGGCCTTTGCAGACTATTTCAAGAAATATTCTTGGCAAAAAGTAGGGATAAGAGTACTCGGCTCATGGGTAGCGGCGAGCGCACTATTGGTGTTTGCGCTAACTGTTTCCACTAGGGCCAGCACATAACCCTTCATTTTCCAAATCGTTAAATAGGTTTAAATGATGCGCAAGCTCCTCTATTTAATTTTACCTCTTCTGACTGCGTGTAATGGATCATCCCAGAACCTAGCCCTGGGAACGCTGGAACGTGATCGTATTGCGCATACAGCAACTGCCAGCGAAATAGTGGTTGAGTTGCCTGTCCCGGCAGGCACCCAGATAACAAAAGGAACGCTGCTGGTAAAGCTTGATGATACCCTTCAGCTGGCCGAAGTAGATAAAGCCAGCGCTGAACTCGCGCGGGCAGAGGCAAACCTTGAAAAACTCAGAAATGGCGCCAGGGAAGAAGAAGTTGCAGCGGCAACTGCCAATGTCGAAGGTGCCCGTGCATCTCTGACTGAGAACCAATCCAACTATGCCCGAATCCTTAATCTGAAAAAGCAAAAGCTGGTGAGCCAGTCAGAGCTGGATAGAGCACTCTCTGCAAGAGATGCCAGCCAGGCCAGCTTACAAAGTGCTCAGGAGGCCCTACTGATACTCACCAATGGTACTCGCGAAGAAGATCTGCGGGCAGCAGAGGCCTCTCTGAATGGTGCAAAAGCGACCTTGGCAATTGAGAACAAACGTCTGGCAGATTTAACCATTATCGCAACCCGCGACGGCATCCTGGACAATCTGCCTTGGAATCTTGGTGAGCGGGTTTCTGTCGGTAGTCCCCTGGCAATTGTCCTGGCGGGCAAAACACCCCATGCACGCATCTATGTCCCAGAGCCCTACAGAGTAAAGCTAAAAGTGGGGGATTCTCTTGTTGTCCATGTTGATGGTATTGAACATTCCATAACCGGCCATTTGCGCTGGATTGCATCGGAGCCAGCCTTTACACCCTACTATGCACTGAATCAGGAGGAGCGGTCCCGGCTAATGTATCTGGCAGAGGTTGAGTTACCCGACAGCCAGGCAGGACTACCGAATGGTATTCCGGCACAAGTCGAACTGCCATGAGCGACTTTGTCATCAGAGCGGAGAAACTCAGCCGCAACTTTGGTGATTTAAAAGCGGTGCAAAACCTCGATCTAGAAGTGGAGAAAGGGAAAATATATGGCTTTCTAGGCCCCAATGGTTGCGGTAAAACCACCTCCATCCGTATGTTGACCGGACTGTTAAAACCCAGCTCTGGAATGGTTCAGGTTCTAGGATATTCGCTCCCCGATGATGCCGAGAAACTGCGTCTGCATATCGGTTATATGACCCAAAAGTTTTCGCTTTACGATGACCTCACCGTACTGGAGAACCTAAAATTCATTGCCAGCATATACAGCCTATCAGTCCGCACCCAAAAATTGCGTATCGAAGAGCTATTGACTGTTTATGGCTTACAGAGCAAATCAAAGCAGTTAGCCAGCAGTATGAGCGGCGGCCAGCGTCAGCGACTCGCCTTAGCAGCTGCAACTCTGCATAAACCAGAACTACTGTTTCTCGATGAACCTACCTCGGCGGTAGATCCTGAAAACCGCCGTGAATTCTGGGAGCAACTGTTTGACCTGAGTGACCAGGGCACCAGCATTCTTGTATCTACCCACTACATGGATGAGGCAGAACGCTGTCATGCATTAGCGATTTTGGAAAATGGCATTAAACGAGCTGATGGCAGCCCTGATGAGCTGATGCGTGTGATGGGTGCAAAAGTTGTTGAGATCAGTTCATCAAACCTGCGCAAGTTAAAACAGACGCTCATTTCTCAACCCGAAATAATCTCTGCGGCACAACTGGGTGCACGTTTGAGAGTCCTGATTAACGACAACATTGCCGATCCCATCAGCTTTTTATCCCAACAGCCATTGGTTAAGCCGGAAGATCAGTTATCACTGGTTCGTCCCAGCTTGGAAGATGTGTTTGTGACCTGCACAGGAGAAGGGAGAACCAGACCATGAATCCCTTTGTACGGATAGGCGCCATTGCAGCAAAAGAGCTTCTACAGTTGAAGCGGGATAAAATGACCTTTGGCATGATCGTCATGATTCCGCTTATCCAACTACTCCTTTTTGGTTATGCGATCAATACCAATGTCCGCCACCTGCCAGTGGGGGTTGTCGACTACAGCCACAGCGGTTTGAGTCGGGTTTTAATTCAGACTATCAGTGCCACACAAGTGGTAACATTCACCAAACACTTTAGCGATATAGCTACAGCAGAAGAGGCAATCGCCACTACTGAAGTACGGGCAGTTCTGATCATTCCCCAGGATGTCAGTCAACGGCTTGTGCGTAACCCCAGTGTTGGCTTGGGTTCACCGGCATCCACTGATGCGGAAACCAGCCGGCCTGTTGCTCAATGGTTAGTCGACGGATCAGATACCATTGTTGCCTCGGCGATCAAAAGCCTCAGAGGGATGCCTTTAGTTGAGTTACTGGATAAACCAGCCAACCGATCGACTCCCACCTTTGAAGTCACACTACTCTATAATCCTGAGCAACGTACCGTGGTCAATATCGTGCCGGGGCTGGTCGCTATTATTCTTACTATGACCATGATCATGTTTACATCTGCCGCCATTGTCCGGGAGAGAGAGCGGGGAAATATGGAGATGCTGATCACCACTCCGGTTCGCCCGATCGAATTGATGATTGGTAAAATCGTCCCCTATATTATTATCGGGGCGGTCCAGGTCTGTATCATACTGGGATTAGGGCATCTTCTCTTTAATGTCCCGATCAATGGTACTCTATTGCAACTGGCAGGCGCGACCTTGTTATTTATCACAGCCAGTCTGACCCTGGGACTGATTATCTCGACCATTGCTTCGAACCAGCTGCAATCGATGCAGATGACTATATTTGTCTTGTTGCCATCTATACTGTTGTCCGGTTTTATGTTCCCATACGAAGGGATGCCTGTAGCTGCACAATATATCGCCGAAGCACTGCCTGCAACCCATTTCATGAGATTGATTCGAGGTGTGGTTTTAAAGGATGTTGAGATTATCAATATGGCACCGGACATCTACTGGTTAGCGTTATTCACACTCGTCGGACTGGCTATTGCGTCACTAAGATTCAAGAAACGATTGGATTGATAAGAGTGAAATAGTAGCGTAAACACGTATAAGGCTGTTTATGACTGAGCTATCATATCTCTATTCTCCTGCGTCTCATTACAGAGACAACATAAAACCCTGTTGAAGCCAATGCCATGCAACGTTACAGCATACTCCACCGCACCTACTACACCTTCTCAGAAGAAGTAATACTTGGCCCTCATCGGCTAAGACTGCGACCACGGGAGGGCCATGAACTGCGGATTGAATCCTCCACACTCGAAATATCCCCTTCTGCAGAACTACACTGGCAGCGGGATGCTGAGGATAACTCTGTAACGATTGCAACTTTTGACCAGCCTGCCAGCCAATTGGTCATAGAGAGCAAAGTCATAATTCAGCAATATAACGAGTCTCCCCTCGACTTCCTGGTCTCTGACTATGCCATCAATTTTCCATTTGACTATACGCATGGTGACAAGAAAGTACTCTCACCTTATCTGAAGGCACCACAGGGAACTTCGTGCCATGCGCTGAAGGCCTGGATCGATAACCTGTGGCAAGCAGATGAAAAGTTGCAGAGCTATGAACTGATATTGCGACTAACCCGCTACATAAACCAGACCATGCGTTATCAGATCCGTGAAGAGCCGGGTGTACAGACAGCAGAGAACACCTTGGCACTGGGCAGTGGGTCCTGTCGTGACTTTGCTGCACTGTTAATGGAAGCTGCGCGTGAGCTGGGCTTGGCTGCCCGCTTCGTTAGTGGATATCTCTGTACCCCACCTTCTCCCCAAGACTATGG